>NZ_JHZZ01000001.1:2800000-3100000 GCF_000687935.1 Polaribacter sp. Hel_I_88
CTTGTTTGAGTTCGTGCTTGGTAAGCTTAAAATAGTTTACTAGAACTTCTGGTAATAATAATTTTATAACATCAATTGAAACCTCCAAATCTTTAATATTTTAAAAATTCAAAGTTTTGCTTTTTATCTTTACTCCACAACTTTTGGACTTGATCCAATCTTTTCTCGATTAGTTTTTCATACCATTTAGAATTTATAATCAAAGCTGAAGGTTTAACTTTAGTTTGATTGTAAAACCAAGATAAATTTTGACAAAGATTATCTGTTTTTTATATCTGTATATTATTTAAAAAGAATTTTTTCAACTTTAAGCATAATATAAAGTAAATATTTATTTTTTGCTACTAGTAGTTTTATTTTTTCTTAGTTTGAAAATAGTTCTGGTTTGTATTTTAAAGATTTTTGTAAAATTTTGCTAACCTTTTCTACTTTAGTTTCTTTAATTATTCCAATTAATGCTCTATTATTATCTTATACTTTTATAATCATAATGTATAAATTTCTATTTGAAAAGACAGTTTTAATCAATAGATTTTTTTTTCATTATTTTGAGCAAACCAACACCAATTTTTATCGTACTTTTTCTGATTTAGCTCTACAATACAAGAACTTCTTAAAATAATAAATTTAATAACATTATTTATTTATCCAAATCTTAAGTGTTTTAAAGATTAAAATTAAGTATGATTGGCAATAGTTAATGTTGGAATAGAAAACAATTATAGCCTTACTTTTTTGATTACATTAATACTATTCATGGAAAATTTATTTAAATGAACTATTAATTAATTTTTTTGTGATAATATATTCATTATCAATAATAAACTTTACAAAATAAATACCTGTTTTAGTATTTAAAAGTTGAAAAGAATGATTTCTACTATTGTTTAAAATATTAATTTTTTTTCCTGTAATATCATACACTAGAATTTTTACATCATTATAAGATTCTAAACCCTTAAAATAAACAAAATTATTTGATGAAACTGGGTTTGGATATAATTGAACTTTATCACTTAAAGGAAAATATTTTGTAGAGGACGCTGTATTACAAGAAGTTGTTGGATCTGAAGCATTTTGAGCTCTAATCCAATCAATCTCAAAACTTACATTGTTATCATTTGTTGGGTCTATTCTAAAACCTTTTATTGTTTTCCCCTGCCAATTGCTGTTTGAAGATAGATTTAATTTTAATTCTTGCCAATCTCCATTTCCTGTATAATCTACACTACTTGTTCTTGTAGATGAAATTCCACCATCTTCATTTATCCAAAATAATTGAAACTTTGTGGAATTAATATTAGCTTTCATTCTAATGGTTAAATCAGAAATTTGGGAACCAGAAAGTGAAACAAAATTTGTGTTTGTAATTTTTGGATCTGCTGAGTTACTTGTTCCTTTTAAAACGCCATTTGTTTCTTCAATATCGGTTATAAAATCTAAATTATATCCGTTAAAAATATCATCACCATTAAACTCTAAGGCAAAATCTGAAGCAGAATCAATATTCCTACATAAATCTTCTTCTTCTTTATTATTTAAACCATCCTTATCATTATCAGCTTCACACTGTGAAGGGTCAATAGCATTATTTGCTCTTAGATAATCTATTTCGAATGTAGTATTTGCATTATTTGTTGGGTCTATTCTTAAACCTGTAATTGTTTTTCCTTTCCATTCTGTATCATTTGATAAGTCTAAAACTATTTCTTGCCAATCTCCATTTCCTGTATAGTTTTCAAAAATAGTTCTTGAGGATGCAAAGCCTGCATCATCTGATGTAGACCAAAAAAGCTGAATTCTGGTATTGGCTCTATCTGCTTTATATCTAAAAGTTAATGTATTTATATCATCGCCTTCTAACGCTAAAAAGCTTGGTTTAATGATTTTAGGATCTCCACCAATCGAAGTCCCTTTTAGAACACCATCATTCTCTTCTAAATTATCTATAGAATCAACTTCATAACCATCAAAAAGAGTGCTATCACTATTAAATTCTAATGCAAAATCAGAAGCGGAATTTTGATTTCTACAACCGTTTATTTCATCAGCATCTAAAATACCATCTCCATCTGAATCTTGATTTACAAATGTTGATGAAACACTAAAATTATCTGGAATATCGATTCCTAAATTTATACCATCAATAGTAATATTAGCTGAAGAAGCAGTATTAATATCTCCAATATATTTTTCATGAAAACGCAATATTAATTTATTTACGTTTGTAAATTTATCAAAATGATTGTCTTGCCCAATTCTAACATTCGCAATGTCTGATGAAGAGTACGTTCCAACACTAAAATGAGTTCCGTTTTCACTTCCTACTAAAACCTCAACATTTGGTCCAGTATAGTTGATACCTAACGTATTAAATTCTTCCCAAACTTGTCTTGATACTAAATTAATTGCATAATCTGTATAACCATTAATTCCATTACCATTATTTTCTATTGAAAAATTTACTTTTCTGTTATTGTACGTGAAATTTGGGACGTTTAAATTGTCTGTTGTAGTTGCAATATCTCTAGAATCATCATTTGTTTCTATAGATCCAAAATCAAAAGAACGCACACTATAATCTATAAGTGTTACTTTATTGATAATGTTTCCCCAACCAGAACTATCAAAACAATTTCCTGCAATACAAATAAAAGTAGCTCTGCTCTCATGCTTATAATCAGAACCAAATTGTCTTTGAAAAAAATCGCTTCTTTCTTGATTACTGATATGTTTGAAATAAAAAGTGTTGTCTTTAATAAGATATGCTTGAGATGCACTCGCTTTTAATTGTGCAAGACTATTTACTCTTGTAGCATTTCCACCATAAGCAATGCCAGGAATATTTGGATATGCAACAATTACACTTTCAGAATTTGTTAAAGCACCATCTAAAGAAGCACTCATATATGTTGGTAATTTATGATATTGAAAATAATACGTGTAATCTAAATCGTTTGTAATTACGGGTGCATCAAAATATAATTGTTGTGTTTGTGAATTATAAACAGCATGACTAGATTTGTCTGGGTATTCTGTAATAAAATATCTTGGTGTAAACCCAGTATCATCATCTTTATTTGTAAAGTCGATATCTTTAAAATAATTGTAAGTTTTATTTTTTGTTAACCAAGCACCCCATTCAGGTACCTCGATTGCATCTGTCATTTGAGTATTTGCACCTTTTTCATACAAATGATTTTCTCTTGGATTTTTTATAATTATTGGTCTTACATTTGTTCCTGCAACACCTGTTACACTTCCATCTTCATCTATTAAACCACTTAAATACATATAACTAAAATAAGAAATATGATCAAAATCGAACTTTGAATCTTCTTCTACGTCAGGTCCATAAGTAATTCCTCTAGCAAAGTGATTGGTAGACTTTCTTGAAGCTCCATTTATTTGAAAACAATATGAGTTTGCGCCATTTGAATTAAACCCGTCAAAATGTGTATCTACAATTCCTGATGGGCCATCATAAATACTATGTCCTCTAAACGCATTTCCAAAATTATTTAAAGCTTGATTTGGATAAGGTAAAGATCTACCAGCTTGTAGTTCACTTGTAGATTGCGGATTTCCAATATTTGCAGATTTACCAACAATTAAAGAATTGTATAAAGTTTGGTTGTAAGAAAAGAAATCGGCTCTTCCATTATCACCAAAATCACAATCGTAAAAATCCATTGTGTTGGCTCTTATCCAAACATTTCTATCTACAGATTTGTAGCCGTCAAAACGATTAATAATTGGTACAAACTGACTTCCGTCAGCATTTCTAGGTCTGTAATGACCAGTAACAATTTCGTCTGAATCTCTGTCTATTCCACCATCAACACCCCAACTAAACAGGTTTGAATGTGCTTTGTTATCATCAAAAATTCCCATTGGTTGTATACCAGGTACGTAATCAGATTCAGGGCCGTCTAAAACATCATCTAAAATTAAATGCCAAAAGCCAGAACCATCTGAACCTGCAGAAACGTTGCCTATAAAATGGTTGTTAGGATTTGTAATCCAAAAAGTTGATGGAAAAGCCTCTGGATGTGCTCCTCTTCCAGAACCAATTCCTAAATCGTGAGGAGTTGTTTCTTCTCCTTCTTTAGGTCTTTTACATAATACACCTAAATTATTTTTGAATAAATTTCCTGTTTCACTACCGTTTTCTAAAAAATAACCATGTCCCAAAAAATCATAACCAACATTGCCTTCTACAACTGTATTGTTTGTTCCATGAACTACGATTACTCTATTAAAAGATGTATGAATTCCTGCATTTTTAATATACTGACCATCTGCATCTCCTAATAAATGCCAGTGCCAAGGATATTTACCAATTTGAGACTTTTGTCCCATTCTATACAATTCAATATTAGAAGCTTTAGAAATTGAATTTGGCATCGACATAATGTGCCCACCAAAACCATTAGTTTCGCTAGAACTATCTCCTTGTATTTTTAAATTATGTGTTAATAAACCTACTTCTGCTCTTTCATCTAAAATTAAATCTTTTTTACCATTGTTATAGATTTGTTCAACTCCAAAGTGCATAAATTCTAAAGGAGTATTCAATTTTAAAACTAAACCATTTATAGCAGTAATGGTTCTTTTTTCTGCTTGATGAGGATCAAAATCTGTTGAAGCAATAACAATTTCATCACCAACCTTCCAATTTATAGATTCTTTTAAAGTAATGGTAATTGCGCCTTTTTCTGCAGTTGCGTTTAATTGTGTCCAAGTTTTTCTTGATGTTCCATGCAATTCTAACCTTGCATTGGTCATTACACCAATTAATTTAGCACCCATAAGTGCATTGCCCATTAAAACTTCATTAGGATTTGAACCCGTTAAAGTAATTAAACCATTTCCTGTATAGTTGTTTGTTTCACTACCAATTTGTAACAAACCTCCAGAATGAACCATGATTCCTTTTGTAGTTAAATCGAAATCGGTTATTAAGTTTTGTGGACTTAAAGTTCCATATACACCAATTGTTCTGGCATTAATTGTTCCTGATAAAGTAACTCTAATACTAGCAGGAATAATTACATCATCTACACTTGTTGGTATTTGCTTTGTACTCCAAATTGCTGCATCATTCCAATTTCCATCTGCAATAGCTTGAATTGCTACTAATGAATTTGATGCAGAATAAAATTTGGCAGTAATAAGCTCTTTTTTTTCTGAAGGATTTGTAAAAGAGACTACTAAAAAGGCAGTTAATAAAATTGTAAAAACGGATAGTATTTTTTTCATCATTGTATTACAGCGTTAACAAATGAAAATAATCTATTTCAAATGTTAGCAAAAATTGAAAAAAAACATTAAAAAAGCATCCTGTTCTTTCCTGTAAATATGTTAAAATACTATAGTTTTAACTGCTTTTTAAGGTATTTTGATTCTTTAAAATCTGTTTCTTAATCTACAACAATTTTTTTAGTAACTATTCCTTGAAGTGTTTGGAGCTTTATAATAAATATTCCAGCAGCTAAATTTTCTATTGAAACAGTTTTTTGACCCTTAACATCAAAAGAATTTTGTAATACTTTTTTACCTGAAATATCATAAATTTCAATAGTTGCTTCACCTTCTTTTAATCCGTTTATTTTAAGATTTTTATCACTTTTAAAAATAGTTACAGAATTTAAAAAAGCATCATTTGTATGTAAAACGTTTGATGAACTTGTATGCAAATAAAATCTTCCTATTCCATTTTGAGTATCCTCTAAAAACACTGTATAATTATCAGAAATTGCATCTAATTTTGTGGATTTATTTTTTAATCGATCTTCTAAATAAATATGCAATTCTGATGGTAAGTTTTGAGCTTCAACAGTAAAATTTATTTTTTTTCCTTTTGATGCAATTACCCCTAAAGGAATGATCATTTTTTCTAAACCTGAATTTGGTAATGCTTGTCTTTCCAATGGAATATGATCATCTGAATCTAACAAATTCGTGTACATACCAAAATCTAATTTTGATCCTGTAAACAAACCAATATCTTTTCCTTTATCTAATCCAGTAGTTTGATTTACAGCATAATTAATAAAAGTTTCGCTGATTTTATCACCATCATTGATAGATAATTTTATTGTTGGATTGCTGTTTTTATAAAAAGTAATGCCAGTTTGATGACTTTGCAAAGATTCTAGAATCGAAAAATTATTAGTTAAAGAGTTAGAAGCATTTACAAAGAAACCTTGTCCAGGAGCAATATAAGCTGATGTTTCCAATCCAGAATAAGTTCCATTTATTGGATTCCAGATATATACAGTTTCATTAGCGTCAGCAATATTATCAGCATTTGTGCCAGCATTATTGGTTGCATCCATTAATTCTGATACTCTTATGTAAGAAGGAAAAGGATTACCTATTAAATTCCAATTATTACCTGTTCCTTGTGTTATTGATAAAATAACATCTGAGTCTGGAAATGTACCTACAAAAGGATATACTTCTTCATTATTATTTTGATAATTGGTCGTCTTTTTTCTAGTAGAAAAGCCAATACCTTGCTGAAATGTTGCTGATGTATTTCGTTGATGATATAACCAATTACCTCCAGCTGAGTTATTATAAAAAGCAACTCCTCTGTTTGCACCTGTACCTGTGGCAATAAAATTATCTAATATCCAATCATCATTAACAGTTTCACCAACAACTGGAGATGATATTAAGTTCCAAACTGCTGGATTAAAACCACCTCCTGTTTGAGGCAATGCAGTATTGTCTATTTCTGTAATAACTTTGTAAGTAAAAACTCCTGAAACTGATCCTTTAGCAATTAAAGTTCCTCCTCCATAAACAGTTGTAGAAGTTGCTGAAATGTTATTTGAACCAACATCTAAAGAAGCATTTTTTTGAATTACAATGTTCTTTGCAGCAATATTAGAAGATGCAATTGGGTTGTTTGGTACATTATTTGGAATAATAATATTTTCTACAGCAACTGGAGTATTTCCTCTAGACCAATTGCTATCTAATGCATATTCTGAAGTTGTACCCAACCAAATATTTGTATTTGCTGTTTGTGCTTCTGCAACTCCTAAATTAATATTTGCTTTTATCTGATTTTGTGATAAAACTTCTGTAGTAATCATAAAATCATCTAAATAACCATTTAAAAAACCAGCTGTTATAGAACTTTTTGATACACCAAAATTTAATTGTTGTGTGTTTCTATTGTTGTTTTCTGTTATTGTATTCCCAATAGAAGCGCTTCTTTCTTCTTCTCCATTAATATACATTTTAACAGTATCTGAACCAACATCCATCACCAAAGCTATATGAACCCAACCCTTTAAAACAGGAGAAGTTGTAGAATTAAACCCTGCAGATTCTCCAAAAGAAGTATTAAAAAGTCCATTTCCTGAGGTTACTTGAAGGGGTCTTCCACTTAAACCTCCTGCTTCATCTTCTTGATGTACTATTTTTGGATTGCCAGCAATGTCATTAAATTTTACCCAAGTTGCTATTGTAAAAGAAGCTCCAGCATCAAAAGTACTACCAGAAGTTATATAAGGAGTTGCATTAAATAGTGCTGAATTCCCGAATTTACCAGCATCATAAATACTTACTGTATTTGCCGTTTTTGGGTTTAAAGTAACTATTGATTTTACATCATTTAAATTATTATCAAAAGGAAAATGCATTAGAATTTTAGAACTATCAATAGCATCTTGCCCAACAGAAGTAGACGATTGACTAAAGGTTTCAGGAGTATCTATTCCTAAAGTTATAGAGTTGATGCTTACGCTTTCTGAAGCAACTGTATTGATGTTTCCTATATTCGATTCGTGAAAACGAAGTGTTAGTTTCTTAACATTTGTAAATTTATCAAACTCATTATCTTGACCAATTTTTATTTTATTTGCATCTGATGAAGTATATGTTCCTATACTAAAATTAGTTCCATTTTCACTACCTACCAAAACTTCTACATCTGGACCTGTATAGTCTAAATTTAAAATTTCAAAGTTTTCCCAAACCTGTCTTGCTGCTAAATTAATTTCATAATCAGTATAACCATCTGTACCATTTCCATTATTGGTAACATCAAACTCAACTTGTCTGTTGCTGTATGTAAATGATGGAACTGTTAAATTATCAGTTGTAATAGCATTATCTCTAGAATCGTTATTGGTTTCTACAGAACCTAAATTCATAGCACGAATACTGTAATCGATTAATGTAACATTATTGATAATATTACCCCAAGTAGAACTATCAGAACAATTGCCTGAATTACATATAAATGCATCTGTTTCGAACCTATAATCATGGCCAAATTGTCTTTGAAAAAAATCACTTTGAACTTCTGTACTTATTAGTTTAAAGTAAACTGTATTGTCTTTTATAAAATAAGCTTGTGATGCATTTGCTTTTAAACTGGCAAAACTGGTAACTCTTGTTGTACTTCCACCAGCATACGTTATTCCAGGTATATTTTGATAAGCAACAATTACATTTTCAGAATTTGTTAAAGCACCATCTAAAGAAGTAGTCATATATCTAGGTAATTTATGATACTGAAAATAGTAGGTGTAGTCTAAATCGTTTGTAATTACTGGTGCATCAAAATAAAGTTGTTGTGTTTGTGTATCAAAAACAGCGTGCGAAGTTTTATCTGGATATTCTGTAATAAAATATCTTGGTGTAAAAGCACCACTACTTTTGTTTGTGAAATCTGTGTCTTTATAATAATTATAGGTTTTGTTTTGCGTTAGCCAAGCACCCCATTCTGGTTTTTCTATAGCATCTGTTTGTTGCGTATTTGCACCTTTTTCATATAAATTATTTGTACTTGGATTATTTCTGATAATGGGTCTAATATTAGTACCAGCAGTTCCTGTTAAACTTCCATCTTCATCTATTAAACCACTTAAATACATAAAACTTGCCCAAGAATTATTGCCAAAATCAAATTTTGAATTTTCTTCTACATCAGGCCCAAAAGTGATTCCTCTTGCAAAATGATTTGTTGATTTTCTGGATGCGCCATTGGTTTGAAAACAATATGCTTTTACTCCAGTTGACGTAAAACCATCAAAATGTGTGTCTACAATTCCTGATGGGCCATCGTAAATACTGTGTCCTCTAAAAGCGTTGTGAAAATTATTTACAGCTCTATTTGCATAAGGCAAAGATCTACCAGCTTCTATTTCACTTGCAGATGTTGGATTCCCAATATTTGCAGATTTACCAACAATTAAAGAATTAAATAAGGTTTGATGATAAGAAAAGAAATCTGCTCTTCCATTATCGCCAAAATCACAATCATAAAAATCCATTTTATTGGCTCTAATCCAAACATTTCTATCTACAGATTTGTAACCATCAAAACGATTTACAATGGGTACAAACTGACTTCCATCAGAATTTTGTGGTCTGTAATGTGCATTCACAATTTCATCAGAATCTCTATCTATACCACCATCAACTCCCCAACTAAATAAATTGGAATGAGCTTTATTGTCATCAAAAATACCCATGGGTTGTATGCCAGGAACGTAACTGGATTCTTCTCCATCTAAAATTTCACTTAAAATTAAATGCCAAAAACCAGAACCATCTGATCCTGCAGAGACGTTTCCTATAAAATCGTTGTTTGGGTTTGTAATCCAAAATGTTGATGGAAATGCTTCTGGATGAGCACCATTTTGTGCGCCAATTCCTAAATCATGAGGAGTGGTTTCTTCACCTAATAAAGGTCTTTTACACAAAACTCCTAAATTATTTCTGAACATATTTCCTGTTTCACTTCCGTTTTCTAAAAAGTAACCATGTCCTAAAAAATCATAACCAACATTACCTTCAACTAAAGTGTTATTGGTTCCATGAACAACTATAACTCTATTGAAAGACTTATGAATTCCTGCATTTTTAATATACTGTCCATCTGCATCTCCCAGCAAATGCCAGTGCCAAGGATATTTACCAATTTGAGACTTTTGTCCCATTCTGTATAATTCAATATTTGAAGCTTTTGAAACTGAATTTGGCATAGACATGATATGCCCACCAAAACCATTGGTTTCGCTTGCAGCATCTCCTTGAATTTTAAGATTATGAGTTAATAAACCAACTTCGGCTCTTTCATCTAAAATAATATCTCTTGTCCCATTATTATACGTTTGTTCCACTCCAAAATGCATATAATTTAAAGGCGCATTAAGTGTTAAAACCAAACCGTTAATTGCAGTAATTGTTCTTTTTTCTGCTTGATGAGGATCAAAATCGGTAGAAGCAATTACAATTTCATCACCAACATTCCAATTAATCGTTTCTTTTAAAGTGATGGTAGTTGCGCCTTTTGCTGCAGTTGCATTTAATTGTGTCCAGGTTTTTCTGGCTGTTCCATGCAATTCTAATGTTGCACCAGTCATTGCTCCAATTAATTTAGCACCCATAAATGCGCTACCAAATAATATTTCATTTGTATCTGAGCCAGTCAGTGTTATTAAACCATTTGCTGTATAAGGATTTGCTTCAGTACCAATTTGAAAAACACCTCCATCATGAACCATTATTCCTTTGGTGGTTAAATCGAAATCTGTGGTTATATTTTTAGGAATTAATGTGCCATAAACGTTTATGGTTCGTGCATTTACTGTTCCAATAAGCGAAACTGTAATTCCTGTTGGAATTGTTACATCATCTGCACTTGTTGGTATTTGGTTTGTACTCCAAGTTGCAGTATTATTCCAATCTCCATTTGCTATTGCTTGAATTGAGGCTAAAGAATTTGGTGCACAATTATATTTAAAAGTTACCAGTTCTTTTTTTTCTGATGGATTTGTAAAAGAAACTATTATAAATACAGTAAATAGAAATGCAAAAACGGATATTATTTTTCTAATCATTACAGAAAATAAATGTTAACAAATGAAGTCATCTTCAAATTAGAAACAAATTTTAAAAAAGTAACCTAAAAGTGCATCTTGTTGTATCCCGAAAAATAAAATTAAATCAGAAAGTTTATTGTACTAATAATCCTTGTTTTTCTAAATGAGCCAATAATTCTTTTTTGTAACTGTTTTGTAACTCTTTAATTTCATCAGAATTGTAAAGATTATTCCATTCTTTTGGGTCTTCTTTTAAGTTGAAAAACTCACCAGTAATAATATCTTTTTCAGTATAATTTGTAGCGTTTGCTTTTCTGTTTAAGACTAAAATCAATTTATAGTTTTCAGTTCTCCACATAAAAGCAGCTTCACCTTCTCTTTCGTGCAAAGCAGCAAAAGTTGCTTCATTTCTTTTGTTTGATAATAAACTTTCTCCTAGCAAAGGTTTGTCTTGTTTAATTTCAGCAAAATCTAATAACGTTGGCAATAAATCTGTGTTTTCTGCAGATAAATTATCAATAGAATTTCTTTTTAAATCTTTTGGCAAAGCAGTTCCTGCCAATAACATTGGTATTCTTACACTGGCATCATATAAATTGTATTTATTAAACTTATAAAAACGTTCGCCCAACATTTCTCCATGATCTGATGTGTACACAATTAGCGTATTTTCTAATAAGCCTTTTTCTTTTAAAGCCGCTAAAGTTCTACCCATCATATCATCAATCCAAGTTACGTTTGCATAATAACGCATCGTCATTAATTGCCAATCTTTTTTAGATGCTTTACTCCAATATTCTTTGTACATATCTCTTCTATTTACACCTTTTGAGTGTGGAGAATTATCCTCTGTCCAGTTTGGTTGCATAGCATATTTGATAGTATCTGCATCATAAAAATCTTCATAACCTTTTGGAACATTATGGCCTGCATGAGGTTTCATATAGGATAAATATAAGAAAAGAGGTCTTTTATCTTTTCTTTTTTTGATATAATTGATTGCCTGTTTGGTAACCCAACCATCTCTATGTTCGTCTTCTTCTAACTTACTTGTAAAACCTAAATAGCCTAAATTATTTTCTTCTCCTGGACCCATATCAGCAATTTCATCATCGTATTTTTTCTTTGCTTCAGGATTCATTTCCAACATTGTAATACCACCTTCTTCTTTAATTTCTGATGTATAGCGTGTTTCAAAACCTCTTGTATTTGTTCTGTGTTTTCCCCAATGTGTTTTTCCAAAACCAGCAGTTTCATAACCTGCTTCTTTAAAGTATTCTGCCATTGTTTTTACAGGAACATCTTCATCTTTTATACCATCACTATTTCTATACACTCCAGATTGATTTGGATACAAACCCAACATCATAGAATTTCTACTTGGTACACACATTGGTGCTTGGCAAACTGCTTGACCATAAAAAACGCCATCTTTTGCTAAACTATCTAAAGTTGGTGTAATTACTTGTTTGTTTATCATTCCTAATGCATCAAAACGATGTTGATCATCCATTAAAAAGATAATATTTGGTCTTTTTTCTGTTTTCTTTTCTGATGATTTTGAAACTTCTTTTTTGCAAGAAATTACAAGTAAACTGATTAAAAATATATAAAGTAAGGTTGATGATTTCATTTTTTTTAATTTAATTGATGTGAAAAACTTCTTCTAAATTTCATGATTTTGGACTATTGTCTGGATTTGTTTTCATAGAATCTGCCATGAATTCCCACCATTTTTTACAGATTTCTGTGTTTGCTATTTCGTTCCATTTTTGTGCGTCTTCAATTTCTGCATAGCCAAATAAAATATGAGTTTCTTCATCTAAAAAGAGACTGTAATTAGAAACACTTTGTTGTCTTAAAACGGTTTCCAATTCCATTCAAATAGGATTATGTCTTTTGGTATCTTCTTCTTTTTTATTAGAATATAGTTTCATTTTAAACGCTTTTCTCATTTCAATTAGTTTTTTATTTCTCTAAAAAATGATACTTAAAACGTCTGTCAGGAGCTGTGTCTCCGTTCATGAAAAATGATGAAATATCTTTTAATTCTATTGAATTATCTGCCCACTTAAAGTAGAAATCTGCATTTTCTTTTATGCCAATATCTTCTTTATTTATGCAAAGTTCTAGTTCGTTATTTTCTGACTTGTAGTTTACTTTTCCAGCATCAATCCAAGAAGTTCCATTCCATTTTTTTAAAGTTGATTTTTTTGATGAAGTAACTTCGTAATTCACAACATAATCATAACCTTCCCAACCTGTATTAATATCTTTATCAGCATCAATAAACAGTAACATCCATTTATCGTCTTTATAGCTGGTTAATTTATCTTGAGTTTTCACATAAAAGAAAACATTATCTTTATCTAAACCAACTTTAGAGGATATAATATCATTTCTACCAGTGTTGTTTGTATAATTTGTGTCAGGATCATAACCAGCAAAATCTCTGTGCATGGTATCTCCAGTTGGATCGTAAAATTCTGGTTGAATATTTGTCCAATCATCAAAATTTCCATCAACTTTAATAGTATTGTTTTGAGAGAATTTAACAGGCGGATTCATTCCTTTAAACTTACGCATGTTAGATACCAATTGATAATAATAATTGTCTGTGTGACCATCTTTCATAGGAGCCATATCTCTGTTAAATTCCTCTGTAAAAGCATCTACAAAATAAGAATCACCAATGTTAATCGGTCTTCCTGCATACCCTGGGTGATTGAGTTTTCCATCCCAAATAAAACGTTGTGCCAACCACTCATTCCATTGAGTAACCATCACCATTTCTGGATTTACTTCTAAAGCTCTGTCCCATTGTTCTTGAAAATGTTCACCTTCTCCAGTTGTTGGAGTTACATAAAATTCGTTTACTGCTGGTTGTTTTCCCTTGGATCTGCTTGTGCCATACAAACCATGACCCAATTCTACTGGATGCCCAGCAACAGAAACAGGAATTTGCTCTGGAATATCTGGACTTTTGCTCCAACCATAATCTTGTGGAGTTGTATCTAACCATTGCCAATGATTAGGGTTTTGTTGGGTTTTTGTCCAAGCCCAACTATATTTTATGGTAAAAAAATCTCTAGCTTGTTTGGTTAGTTTTTCATCTTTAGGATTCGCCATCATTACAGGTTTTCCATCCCACATAAACCACTGGTCTTTGTATAAACCTTTTTTATAAAATTCGTTGTAAATTTTAGTAACTGTTAAACCGCTTTTTGAGTTTGTAGTAAACGTAATATCTGGAGTAGGAATGCCTTCTGAACGCATTTTTTTTCCCATTTCAAATAATGCTTTTACAGTTTCTGGATAAATAAAATGGTTGGTTACATCTAGATACAAGAAATCTACTTTTACATTGGTTAGCATTTGTAAATCTCTTCGTAAAACCCAAGGATCTTCAGATCTGTAATACCCTTGTTCTGGTTCTCCCCAAAAGTGAAATTTCCCTTTTGGACCCCATTTTCTTTTTCCTTTTGGATCTTTTAAAATCTTTGTAATATCGTAAACTTTTTTACTATGATGTCCATGCCAGATGTAATAAAAAACACCAACTTTTTTATCTTCTTTAATAGGACCAGCAACCTCAAAAGTTACAACCTTTCTGCCTAAAGCATCTGTAGCTACCCAATTATCTGTATTGTAATTTTGTAATTGAATTGTTTTTACTGATTCTTGAGCAGCACTTAACAAAAAACTTCCAAATGCAGCAAGAAATAATAACTTTTTAAATGAGTTCATTTGTATGTGTATAAATGATTTAAAAAAACTATTGTTTAACTTTCAACCCTTCTGGAGCGTCAATTTTTGTTGTTACTTTTCCTTTTGCATCTTGAGTATGACTAATTTTTAAAACTCCGAATTTTGTTGGAAATGTTCCGTTTACAAACTCTAAATCTCCTAAATGTGGTTTAATTGTAACAGTATTTCCACCATCAGAAACATGCACACCTAAAACATATTGTGTTAACCAAGCTGTTGGTCCACTTGCCCAACCATGAGCTAAACTGTGTCTTAAACCAACATAACAAAAAGCACCAAAATCGGTATGGATATCTGCAACATTTTGTCTTGGTAATTCATCTATTCTTCCACTAATTTTTCCTTCTGCAATATTAAAATCTTCCCAAAAAGTAGTGGCTCCTAAATCTAACATTCCTCCCCAATATTCGCTAATAACGTTTATTGCTCCTTGATAATCATCGGCTTTAGCCATTGCTTCTAAAATATAATATCCATAAAAAGTGGACATATTTTCTACGCCATTTTTCTTTAAAACATCAACATTTATTTCTTTTGCTTTTGCCAAATCTGCCAAAACCATTAAAGAGGCAGCTTGTTTAGATGTATTGCCTTCTGGAGTGTGTTTCTTAAGATTTTTAGCAATTTTTTCATACTTTTTACACAAGTCCTTTTTTCCTAATGTTTCCATCATTTCAGATCCTGCTTCAAACGTCATAATCATCATTGCTTGTAAACCTGCATGCACTGCTTTTGGATCTGTACTTGTTGGCCAATCTAAAAAACGACCACCATTTAAAATTTCTTTATTGTCTTTATCAATAAAGGTGCTCAATTGATCCAATAGATCAATCATATAAGTTTCTTGCTCTTTTAAATAGGCTAAATCTCCATGATAATTATACCAATCTTTATGAATTAACAACCACCACATAGAGTAGGAGCTAATTGTATTCATCCATTGAGGCAAAGGATGCTGATCTCTTGCCAAGTCTAAACTTTTTGGTACAATACTATTGCTACCAAAAACAGAATTTATCGTCATTACTTCTGGGTGCATATCACCTACCCAAACCAATCTGTCTCTTTTTATACCATCCCAAAGATAATTTTGCATGTTTAAATGCACAGTGTAAGCACCAGTCATCCAAATATCATCTAACCTTTTATTGCTGCTTTCAAAAGAACCAACATACTCTAAATCTCTGTATACAAAAGCTGCTTCAATAGATTTTATAGGTGCATTTTCATCAGCTTCTACAACATCGATTCTAAGAAAACGAAAACCGGTTTCGCCAATTTCTACAGAGCCTAGCCAAGGCACTTCCACAATAAAATCACGTAAAGAATGTTCGTTTGTTGCATTAAATTTACCACCAATATCAGACATTGCTTCAGAAACAGATTCTCCAAAACGAATTCTTAATTTCATAGGTGTTTTAGACGGTCTTATTCCCATGGAGATTTTTACACCTCCATGAATTTCTTTTCCATAATCTAACATGATTCCTGGTTTATGGTCTTTTGTACTTATCAATCTAAATAAGTTTTGATCATTAACAGCAACTTGCCCATTTCCTTTTTCTAATAATGTGTTTTCATTTTTAATATGATTTCCAGAATCGTCAGATTTCCAAACAATTCTTGTAGGTGTTAAATAGGTTCTTATCATTTCTGAATGACTTGCTCTTTTCTCATCATTCGCATCAAAAACAGGAGGTAATTGCGCGAATATTGCTGTTTGCATAAAGAATAAAATCAATAAAATTGGATACGATTTGTTCATTTTTTAAAAATTATAATAATTGAGATTTGAGTAGTATTATATGTTTGGTAAAAATATCTTTTGCCACCTTTTTTTCTATCCTGTTGCAACCTGTGGGATTTTTTAAGAATTGCTAAAATATTATTTTATTCCTGTTTTAAAACGGTATGCAAAAGCACTTTCTCTAACTGGTTGAATGGGTTTCATTTTTCCATTTTGTTTAATTTTTACCCAATTTCCTTCCCAAGTAATATAATAATGAGTGTTGGGCTCTAAAGTAGGAAAGTCAGTAAAAACAATTTCTTTTTTACCTTCAAATTCGCTGTTTACATCTAAATCTTTTACCCATAAAATTTCTGGACTTCCATATTTTTGAAGTCTTATTTTTCTGTTTTTAGTATTTGCAAAACTGATTTCATTTTTAAAAACAAAACTTAATTTTTGGGTTGTAGAAACGTTATCTTCCATAAATTCTGGAGACGATTTTTCCATCATCATTTTAACTCTATCAAACCCAAAACCTCTTTTTTTGTTTCCAGTTGGCATATTCCACTCTTTGTTGTTTTCAAATCCATGTTTTTTAGTGTATTCATTCCATGCAGTTAATAACTGCTTGTATTTAATTTGATGTTTTTCATGAACATTTTCGGTTTCAGTTGGATCATTTTTTAGGTTATACAATTCAAAAGGACTGTCGTAAAAACTTACCAATTTCCAGTCTCCTTTTATAATTCCTTTAGAACGATAAAAAGTAGAAACAAAGAATTTTTCTTCTTCAAATTTTTCGTTTTTTATTAATGGTAAAAAACTTTTCCCCATCAATTCTTTTTTATCCTTTGGATATGTTGCACCTGCCAGTTCTAAAAAAGTTGGGTATAAATCCCAAATTCTAATCATTTCTTTATTAATGGAATTTTTCTTCAATTTTAAACCATTTGGCCAGTGCATAATCATTGGAGATCTTATTGCACCTTCTCCACTTCCATGTTTGTAAGAAGAAAAAGGGGTGTTACTTAAAGCTGCCCAACCATAATTTGTTGTAAAACCAGCACCTCTATTTTCTTGGCTCCAAGGAAGCGCTTTTCTATTGGTGTGCAAACCTGCATAGCAACCACCATTATCAGAAATAAAAATAATGAGCGTGTTTTCTAATTCGCTGTCGTTTGTATTTCCATCGTTGTTTGGATCTTTTAAAAACGATACAATTCGTCCAATATTTTCATCCATATTATCTACCATTCCTGCATAGGCACTTCTAGATAAGGTTTCAAATTCTTTCTGAATTTCCCAAGTTTTGTTGGAGGTTTCTGGCAATAAATCCCAATCAGGAATTTCTACACCCAATTTTGGGAGTTTGGTATTTTTATCCACAATTCCCATTTTTATCATTCTTGCCAAACGATCTTCACGCAATTTGTTCCATCCATCTTTATAAACATTTACGCCATTTTCTGGATCATAAAATTTACGCACATTTTTTTCTGGAGCATCTAAAGGACTGTGAGGTGCATTGTAGGAAACCATACTAAAAAACGGTTTGTCTTTTTTAATAGCTTCATCCATATATTTTATGGCATAATCTGTAAAATTTTTGGTTGCATAAAAATCTTTTGGCAATGCTGAATTTGGGAAAATTTCACCATCTTCTTGCCATTTTGCATTTCCTTGTCCTGTAAAACTATTTATTTGTCCACCCGTAAAACCATAAAAATGATCGAAACCAAAATCGGTTTTTTCATTGCCAATTTTAAAATTATCCATTCCATGATTTTTACCCACTAAATTTGTGGTGTATCCATTTTTTCTTAGCTGAACAGCAATACTTTCTCCTTTTGGAAAACTTCCTTTTCCTGCTGCTTGAAATTCGATTCCAGAAATAATAGCAACTCTACTGGTAACACACATTGGTGACACATAAAACTTATTAAAACGCGCGCCATTTTCTGCTAAATTATCAATATTTGGAGTTGGTATTTCTCCACCAAAAGAGCTTACATCACTAAAACCTAAATCATCAGCAACAATTAAAATAATATTTGGTTTTTTGTTTTGAGAAAAGCTAAATTGAGCTACTAAAACGAGCGTAAATAGAACTTTAATGTTGAAATTCATTTTAATATTATATGAAAAGTTAATGTTGAAATATAATGCAATCAAAAATGATGCTAAACTTTTCAAACCATATCCTGTTGCAACCTGCTATTATAACCTGCAAGTGCAGGATACTGATTTATATTTGCTTCAATATCTTTAAGTTTTAATTGAAAATACAATTTATGAAATCTTTTACTATTCGATTTTTTGTAATAATAATTTTTGCTATTTTTTGTGTAAATTGCAAATCTCCAAAAGAAGTAAGTGATAAAAAGGAGGTTAAAAAACCACTAAATGTTGTTTTAATTTTGATGGATGATCAAGGTTATGATACATCTATTGATGGAGTGAAAGGAATTGAAACACCAAATTTTGATAGTTTCTCAAAAGAAGGAATGCGTTTTACAAATGCGTATGCTGCTGTGCCTTCTTGCTCACCAAGCAGAAGTTCTATAAGCACAGGAATGTATCCTCATGCAAATGGGCATTGGAGAAATACAATTACACCAAGTTTATCTGATGGTGATGAAGCCTTTGGAAGAAATGCAAATAGAGTTGATAAAGTTGGGATTCATGAATACATTAAAACACTTCAAGAAGTTTTACAAGAAAACGGATTTTTCACAGCAATTACTCAGAAATTTCACATGAGTCCACCTTGGAAATTTCCTTATTCTGATAGAAATACTGTACATAATGATCCTGAAAAGTATAAAGAAGTAATTGCAGATTTTGTAGATAAATCTGGAGATAAACCATTTTTTTTTCAAGCAAATATTTCTCCTCCTCACAGAAATTTTGACAAGCACATGAATAAGTTTCCAGAATATATGCCAGATCCTAACCAAATTGTTGTGCCAGACTATTTACCAGACACACCTTTAATGCGTGAAGATTTAAGTAAATATTATGGTTGTGTTCAGTTAGCAGATGCTTGTGCAGGTGCAATTATTGAAACACTGAAAAGAAAAGGAGAATTTGATAATACCTTAATTATTTTTACTTCAGATCAAGGACAACCTTATCATAGAGCAAAAGCATCTGCATATGCAGAAGGTTTGCATGTGCCTTATGCAGTTGCAGGTCCAAATGTTATAAAAGGCCAAATTTCGGAAGCCTTAATTTCTCATATAGATATTATGCCAACCATTTTAAATTTCTTGAGTTTACCAATTCCAGAAACTGTTCAAGGGAAATCGATTTTACCTGTAATTACTGGTAAACAAAATAAAGTAACTGATAGAAATTACATTTTTGGTGAGCATAATTCTCATGGACCAGATGTAAGAGAACATTTTCCAAGTAGAGTTGTTTTTGATGGGCAATTTTATTTGATAAAAAATTTAATGCCAAATAAATCGTATTTATTACCAGCTGATTTACGAGCCTACAAAGGATGGAGTAACAGAAGCTATGAAGCAACTGTTAAGGCAAAAGACACACACCCAATGCAATATAATTTACTACGAACTTTAGAAAAAGGAAGACCAGCCTTGGAGTTATATAATATGGATAATGATCCTTATCAGTTGGTTAACCTTGCTGATGATCAAAGCTTTAAGGCTAAAAAAGAAGAACTAATTTCTGCTTTAAATAAATGGAGAAAAGAAACTGGTGATGTAGTTGATAATCCACAGAAAATAAAAACTAGAAAACTTACAAAATAGTAGTATATAATTTAATTGATGAAAATATAAATAAACCAAATAAGGACACTACAGGATAGGGTATTTATAAAAATTAAATATAATTGTTACTTTTAACACTTGAAAAAACATATATGATGAAAAAACTACTTTTTACTTTTTTTATGCTTGTATTAGCATTACAAACTTTTAATGCACAAACTATTGTTGGTTTTGAGTTTACCAATGATGATGAAGGATGGAATCGTAATCCAGCAAGATGTTCTACAGAATGGAATACTGCTGGTTATTTAGATGCAACTACAGAAGGAATAGCAGATCCTTTCTTTTTTAATACTGCTGCAATAGCGTTTAGCACGACTAATGTTAATTTTTTAGAATTGAGTATAAAAAACGGTACCGCAAACGGAGGTGGAAGTTTAATTCTATTAAGAACGGGTGATACAAATGTAAATATACCATTTTCTATGACTCCAAATAGTACAGATTTTGAAACTATTTTAATTGATCTATCTGATGTTAACAATTATTCAAACAATTTACAGATAGATGATGTTAGAATAGACCCTAACAATGGTGGTGCTGCAGGTGTTATTTCTTTCGATTATATTAGATTTGTAGAAAATCCTTCTAATGTTGTATTGGCAACTTCTGCATCTGTTGATGGTCCAGCTACAATAGATACCAATGGAATCGCTCAATTTACAACAACAGTTTCACCAAATAATGCCACTTTTAATGATGTAACATATTCTGTAGATGATGACAATATTGCTAGAATTAATGCTTCTGGGCTTTTAGTACCAAAAACAACGGGTACAGTAACAGTAACAGCAACAACTACAGATGGTTCTAATGTTAGTGATTCAAAACAAATAACAATAACACAAGGAGGAAATACAATTTTTAGCTGGGACTTTACTTCTGATGATCAAGGTTGGAATCGTGCACAAACAAGATGTACAACAACTTGGAACAATGCTGGTTATTTAGATGTTGCTACAACTGGTGATAATGATCCATTTTTTTATAGAAATCCAAAAATTGAGTTTAATGCTAGTAACTTTAACTTTATAGAGTTAAGCGTAAAAAATGGCACTACAGATACTCAAGGAGGTGTATTTTTATTTACAAGTGTTGGTATTATTAATGTGCCAGTAACAATGACAGCTAATAGTGCAAATTTTGAAGACATAGTAATTGACTTAGCAACTGTTAATAAGTTCGCAAACAATTTAACAATCACAGATGTAAGATTAGATCCTAACAATAGTGGTGCTGCAGGAGTTATTTCTTATGATTATGTAAGATTAGTAGGAACTCCTACAAACCCAATATTAGCAACTTCTTTATCTATTGATGGACCAAATACAATTTCTACAATTGAAGTTGCACAAATTACATCAACGATTTCGCCAAGTAATGCTTCTTCTAAAACTTTAAGTTATTCAGTAAATGATGCAAATATTGCTACAATTAATGCTGATGGCCTCTTAGTTCCTAAAATTACTGGTACAGTAACAGTAACTTCTATAACTACAGATGGTTCTAATATTAGTGACACAAAAACAATAACAATAACACAAGGAGAAGACACCATTCTTGCTTTTGAATTTAACACAAATGATGAAGGTTGGAATAAAAACCCATTAAGATGCACTACTGCTTGGAATAATGCTGGGTATTTAGATGTTACTACTGTAGGTGAAAATGATCCAAGTGTTTTTAATACAACCAAACAAGCCTTTAGTGCTGCAGGTGCTGCATTTTTAACTGTAAGCGTAAAAAATGAAACAGCTAGTGATAATGGAACAATTATATTTTTTGTAGAAGGTGGAGGAACTAAAGCTGCACAGTTTAATATGACTCCAAATAGTACAGAATTTGAAACGATAGTGGTTGATTTACCTGCAACTGTTTCAAATTGGTCTTTTACTGATAATTTTACTGATATTAGGCTTGATGCAAATGCTGATGGGTCTGAAGGTGTTGTTTCATTCGATTATATTAGATTTACAAAGCAAGATGCTACTGCATCTGTAGAATCTCAAAAATTATTAGATGCTACTTTTATGTATCCAAATCCAGTTCGTCAAGGAAACGATGTTTTTCTAAATTTAGAAAGATTTACAAGTACTGATAAGGTTGAAATTTCTGTAAACGATATAACTGGAAAATTAATTTACTCAAAAAAAGTTTCAGGTGGTAACTCAGAGAAAATTTCTACAAATCAATTAAATACAGGTGTTTATTTAGTAAGTATAAAAAATGATAGAAGTTTTAAAACGTTTAAAATTTTAGTAAATTAAAAAAAATAGACCTAAATAAATTCTATGGTTTCAGGAAGCCTTAAAAGAGTGTTGTATGTACAGCACTCTTTTTTATTAAAAAACTTTTAACACACTAATATTAATTCTAAAAAAAAAGGATAGTACAGGACAGGATTTTTTTTAATTCTTTATATTATTGTTTACTTAAACCCGATAAAAATCGGGTTTTCCTTTTTAATAAATCTTGACATAAAATTTTTGACATCAATGAATATACTTTTTAAGAAAAAAATAAATTTTTTATTTTTAGCTATTATAATGGCTTTTACAGTTTATGGAAATGATTTCCAAACGAACTTACCTTTAGAAATTCATCAATTAAGAATCGAGTACTTAGAAAATCCTGAAGGAATAGATGTTTTAAAACCTAGATTTAGCTGGGTTTTAAAAGGTGATGGATTTAATAGACATCAATCTGCATACCAAATACACGTTAGTTTGTCTAAGAATGATATTAATAGAGGCTTTATTTGGAATAGTGGAAAAATCTCATCTAACGAAACTAATCAAATTATTTATGATGGAGCAACCTTAGTTTCTGGTAAAAAATACTTTTGGAAGGTTACTGTTTGGGATGAAAATGACGTTTCATCTACCAGTGAAATTGCTTCTTGGTCTATGGGCAATCTTGAATTTTTAGATTGGCAAGCAGAGTATATTTCGCACAATGTTGGTTACAATAAAAAGGATAAATACACAGAACTATATTTGCCTCCAGCAAGATATTTACGTCATTCTTTTAACATCAACAAAAAAATAAAAAGAGCAACAGCTTATACAACTGCTTTAGGAGTTTATGAGCTGCGCTTAAATGGAAATAAAGTTGGAAACGATTATTTACTGCCTGGTTGGACAGATTATAACAAACGTTTATATTATCAAACGTATGATATTACAGACCAACTTTCACAAGGAGAAAATGTGGTAGGTGCTATTATTGCAGATGGTTGGTATGCTGGTTATATTGGCTATGCACTATTAGTAAGACTCGATAAAGTAAGAGAATTTTATGGTGTAAACCCATCTTTTATGGGGCAAATAAAAATTGAATATGAAGATGGAACATCAGAAATAATTGCTTCTAATGATAAAACTTGGAAAGCAAATAGTGGGCCAATTTTAGAGGCAGATATCATTATGGGTGAAACCTATGATGCACGTTTAGAACACAAAAATTGGGATAAAGCTGGTTTTGATGATAGTAAATGGAGCAAACCAAAACGCTACACAATTGCAAACGGAAAATTAATGGCTTCACCAACAACGGGTATAAAAAACCAAGAAACTATTAAACCGATTAAAATTACTGAACCAATACCAAACACGTATATTTTCGATTTAGGAAAAAACATTGCAGGAATCGTTGCTTTAAAAACACAAGGAGAAGCTGGCACTAAAATTACATTACGTTTTGGAGAAATTTTAAAAAGTGATGGAACTTTATTAACCGAAAATTTAAGGAAAGCAAGAGCTACAGACACGTATATTTTAAGTGGAAATGGCGTTGAAACTTGGGAGCCAAAATTTACCTATCATGGTTTTCAGTTTGTAGAAGTTACTGGTTTAACAAAAAAACCAACTTTAGAAACCATTACAGGCATTCAATTGAGTTCAATTACAACAGATGCAGGCACTTTCGAATCTTCAAACCCAATGAATAATACATTGTTCAAAAATATAAAAACTACTCAGGCTGCTAATTTCGTTGATATTCCTACAGATTGCCCTCAAAGAGACGAACGTTTAGGGTGGACAGGTGATGCTCAGGTTTTTGCGAGGTCTGCAACTTATAGTGCTGATGTAGCTTCTTTTTTTACAAAATTTGCTATTGATTTAGATGATGCTCAAAGATGGTATGGAGCGTATCCTAACTTTGCACCTTTTCCGTTCTCAAGACCAGAAGAATATTCTCCTGCTTGGATGGAAGCTGGAATTATAATTCCTTACACAATGATGCAGGTATATGATGATACTAGAATTGTGGAATATATGTATGAAGGAATGCAGAAATTTATGGAATTTCAAGAAAAAGCAAGTAAAAACTTTTTAAGACCTGGAGCAGGTAAAAACTGGGGAGATTGGTTGTCTGTAAATGAAACCACAACTGATGATTTTATTGCTTCTGCCTATTATGGTTATGCAACAAAATTGATGTCGGATATGGCAAATGCTATTGGCAAAACAAAGGATGCTAAAAAATACACACAAGATTTTGAAAACATTAAAAAAGCATTTGTAGAAAAATATATTCTTGCTGATGGTAAAACAACAGAAAACTCTATGACAGCTTATGCTTTAGCTCTATATTTTGATTTATATCCTGAAGATTTAGCACAAAAAGGAGCATCACTTTTATCAGAAAAAATTAAGGAAAATAATTATAAGTTTGCAACTGGTTTTTTGGGAACTAAGCATGTAATGTTAGCTTTGTCTAAGTATGGTTTTCATGAAACTTCTTATAAATTATTTCAACAAAAAGCGTATCCAAGTTGGGGATATTCAATAGAAAATGGAAGTACCTCTATTTGGGAACGTTGGAATAGTTTCACAAAAGATAATTCTAAAAACTCAGATTTAAATGCAGCTATGAATTCTTTTAGTCATTATGCATTTGGTTCTGTTGCAGAATGGATGTTTCAATATGCAGCAGGTATTGATACAAAATTGAATGGTTATAGGAAAATAATTATAAAGCCAGCTATTTTAAATGAAATGAAATTTATTAACAGTAGCACAAATACTATTAATGGAACCATAACATCTAACTGGAAAATTGATGGCAAATGTTTTTATATGATAATTGAAATTCCTGCAAATACCAATGCAATTATTCATGTTCCCACAAAAAAACCATCTAAAATAAAGCTAAATAATAAAAGCTTACAAAAGGATACAAATCACAAACTTGTTTCTGCTGATGAATACGAAACTGTTTTAGAAGTTGGTTCTGGAAAATATGTTATCAAAGCCGAATTAATAAGATAATTCTTTTATCAAAATAATATTTTTACAAGAAAGAACAGGATACTATAATCTTAAAATGTTCTTAACATTGAGGTAACATTTAATCATAACCATAAATTAAATTATGAAACTTACTAATAATTGTCATTTTAATGATATTTTAAAAAAAACGCTATTTTTAGTTTTTATTTGTTTTTCATTCACGATTCAAGGGCAAACAAAAATAATAAAAGGAAAAGTTACATCTGTAGAAGGTGATCCTTTACCTGGAGCCTTTATACTTCAAAAAGGAACAAAGAATGGAACATCAACAGATTTTGATGGGAATTATGAGCTAAAAATACTTGATGATCAAAGTAAAATTTTAGTGTTCTCTTATTTAGGGTATCAAAATTTAGAAAAACCAATTGGAACAGCTACAACCCTAGATGCAAAATTATCTCAAGAGTCTGAGTCACTTGAGGAAATTGTAATTGTTGGGTATGGAGAAAAAAAGAGAAAAGATGTTACTGGAGCAATTAGCTCTATAAGCGCAAAAGATTTAGAAGACCAAGTTTACACGAATATTAGTGAAACTTTGCAAGGCCAAGCTTCTGGAGTCTTAGTTAATTCTGATTCTGGTGAGCCTGGTGCAGGAGTTTCAATCCAAATTAGAGGTATAAATAGTCTTTCAGGAAGCACACAGCCACTTTACGTTTTAAATGGTATTCCTTTAGAAACTGGAACGCAAGCAGAAGGAGATGCTTTTTTTACAGCAACAAATCCTTTGGCTGATTTAAACCCAGATGATATACAAAGTATAGAAGTTTTAAAAGATGCATCTGCAACTGCAATTTACGGAGCTAGAGCAGGTAATGGTGTTGTATTAATTACCACTAAAGAAGCGAAAGCTGGGAAAGTGAAAATTAATACCAGTGTAAGATCTTCTATTTCTGACATTGGAGTTCCATACAGATTAATGGTAGGAGGACAATATGCACAATTTAGAAATGATATTGTTACATTACAAAATCCACAAACGTCTTTCGATGATTTACTTGCACAAAATAGAATTCCCTTTGATGGCTTAAATGAACGACGACCACTTCCTGAAAATGCAGAAGATGGTACAGATTTTATGGATGCAATTTTTAGACAAGCTATTATTAAAAATGCTAATTTAACTGTATCTGGTGGTGATGAAAACTTATCTCAATTATTATCTTTAAACTACAATGAAAATGAAGGTAATATTATAAATTCTAATTTTCAAAGAGCAAATTTAAGGTATAATTCAAAAATGAAAATTGGCAAAAAATTTAATTTAACCTCAAATATTCAATTAAATTACACGAGAAATCAAAGAGTACAAACAAGTGCAAGAACAGGTTTGTCTGGTGTTGTTTTTTCTGCCATGAGAATTAATCCTTTTATTCCTTTATTAGATCCAGACACAGGAGACTTTAACCAGATAGGTGTTAATGGAGAAATAATTACAAACCCAGCAATTGAGGCAACAGAATCTGATAACGTACAAAAATCTAGAAGATTAATTTTCTCAACAAGTGGTGTTTATGATATTACACCTGAGTTAAAGTGGACAAATAGAATAGGGTATGATTATGGAATAAATACCAATCAAGTTTTTAATAACAAAAAGACAGTGGTAGGAGCGAACTCTAGTGGGCGTTTATTTTTAGCTGAAGCAGAAACGAATAGGTTTACAGCAGAATCCTTTTTGAATTTTAATAAAAGGTTTAATAAACATAAAATAAATGCAACTGTTGGTGCAAGTTATACAGATATCAATGCTTTTAGAAAAAGAGAATTATACACGGATTTTACTTTTGATGATTTAGGAATTGATGCACTACAATTAGCCAGCACAGCTCAAAACTTCTCCACAGTAAGAACTAATAACTATTTTCAATCTTTATTATATAGACTAAACTATACTTTTGATGATAAATATACCTTAACCACTACAGGAAGATATGATGGAGATTCTAAATTTAGCCAAGGACAACCTTGGGGGTTCTTTCCATCTGCAGCAATTGCTTGGGATTTACATAAAGAAAAATTTATAAGAGACGTAAGAGAAATTTCTTTACTTAAACTTAAAGTTTCTTATGGTCAAGTAGGTAGTTCTAGAGGTGTTGGTCCTTATTCTACTTTAGATCTTTATAATATTGGTAATATTGGTTTAACAGATAATAATTTATACAC
The DNA here is from genome assembly GCF_000687935.1 of Polaribacter sp. Hel_I_88. Lineage (NCBI taxonomy): Bacteria > Pseudomonadati > Bacteroidota > Flavobacteriia > Flavobacteriales > Flavobacteriaceae > Polaribacter > Polaribacter sp. Hel_I_88. Next base: position 2,827,605 of record NZ_JHZZ01000001.1, read on the forward strand.
TGCAACTTTTCCTGCTAGAATCGTAAATCAAGATTTAAGTTGGGAAACAAGCACAACTTTAAATATTGCAGTGAATGCCAATTTTTTTAGAAACAGACTTAGAACAGAAATAGGGGTTTATGAAAGAGTTACAGACAACCTTTTAAACAATTTACAAATTCCTTTACAAAATGGTTTTGGAAGCATTCCTATTAACGATGGTACACTAAACAATAGAGGTTTAGAAATAGACATTGCTTATGATATATTTAAGAATGAAAACTTTTCTTGGACATCCAAATTAAATTGGACTAGAAACATAACTAAATTGGTGGATTATGGTGCAAATGAGTTTGTAAATGGTCCTGGAATAGCAGCTAATTTTTTTCAAATTAATGCGACAAGAAGTTTTCCAGGAGAAGAGTTAGGGTTGTTTTTTGGTTATAAAGTAATAGGTTTAATTCAACCAGAAGATTTGGTAGATTATGCGAATGGTAACTTTAATATTAGAACAGTTCCTGGAGTAGATGAAAATGGTAATCCAACGCAAGAACAACTATTTGCTTCTACTGTAAGAAACAACAATACAACTGGTAATCCTGGAGCAAATTCTCCTGGTTTATGGAAGTTTGAGGATATTAATGGAGATGGAATCATAAATCAAGAAGATAGACAAACTATTGGAAATCCAAATCCAGATTTTTTCTTTGGATGGAATAATCAATTTAGAATAGGAAACTTTAACATAGCTGCTTTTATACAAGGTTCTATAGGTAATGATATTATGAATTTAAACCGAGCTTTTATTGGTTCTGGTTGGCAAGGTGCAAATGGTACCCAAGATTATTATAATAACAGATGGACAGTTACAAACCAACATAATGATGTGCGATACCCAAGTTTTAATGGGCCTACAGGTGTTACAGTACCAAACTCTGTTTTTATAGAAGATGGTTCTTATGTAAGGCTAAAAAACCTAAGTGTACGTTATAATTTTAAAAATGTAAAATTCTTTTCGAATGTTGGTGTTGTATTTACAGGAACCAATTTAGTTACTATAACAAATTATACAGGACCAGACCCAGAAGTTAGTACAAATGGTAATGGTGCTTTAAATAGAGGAATTGATTATTCAGCTTATCCAAGACCTAAATTATATACGTTAGGTTTAAATTTAGAATTTTAAAAAATGAACATCATGAAATTTAAAAAAATATTAATTCTAGGAATATTATTAACAGGATTTATTTCTTGTGATCAAGAATTAGAAGAAGAGGTATTCTCTTCTTACAGTGCAGGAAATTTCTTTGAAAACGAAGAGCAACTTCAAGCTCAGAATATTGGAATTTATGAAGCTTTTAATCACGTAGTTTGGGAACAAGATATGTACTTTTTAGTAAGTATGACAAGTAGATATGCAACTAGTCGAGTACCTAGTTTTGCTTGGCATGCAGCATACCAAACTGCAGATAGGCAGCCTTTTAGATACGAAAGAATATGGAGAGTAGGCTACCAAGCAATAGCAAGAGCTAATACCATTATTAAATATGCACCTCTTTCTGATTTCTCTCAAGAAAACCCAGATATAGCAAACTTTTATATAGCAGAAGCAAGATGGATGAGAGCGTATACCTATTTTCAATTAACGCAACTTTTTGGTGAGTTACCTTTGTATTCTGAGCCAGTAGAGTCTTCAGATCCAGAAATATTGTTTAAAGCAAGAAGTTCTGTACAAGATATATATGATTTAATTATAGCAGATTTAGAGTTTGCAAAAGATAATTTACCTGTAACTTGGAACAGAACAGGAACAGGAAGAGTAACAGCAGCTGGTGGTGCTTTTCTGTTAGGAAAAGTATATTTAACATCTGCAGGTTCTCCTCTACAAAACACAGCAAATTATCAAAAAGCAATTGAGGTTTTAAAACCTTTAGCAGATAACCCAGATGCTTATGATGTAGAATTACTTTCAGATTGGAAAAGTGTTTTTGATATTAATAATGAAGGAAATAAAGAAATTATTTTTGCTCATGGAAATATCTATGAAAATTTAAAGGGTTCTGTTTTACCTTTTTGGACAAATCCACAATTTAGTCCTTTTGGAGGTATACAATCTGTAAACGGAAGTGGTTATCAAATTGCATGGCATCCAGCTTTATTAGATTTATATGAGGCAAATGATACTCGACTTGCGGATGGTTTTACCTATTCTTACACAAGAATAAATAACAATGCAACTGTAACCTATAGAAGAAATCCCTTAAACGTTGCTGGTTTGGTTTATGGAGGTAGAAACGGAATTTCTGGAACAAAATACCAAGATCCTGGAGCTATAGGAAATGTAATACACTCGAAAGATCATATTGTTTATAGGTATGTAGATGCTTTTTTAATGTTGGCAGAAGCTTATAATGAAAATGGAAATCCTGCAGCTGCTTTGCCTTATCTAAAAATAGCTAGAGATAGAGTAAATGCAAGTGATATTACAACTTCAGATCAAGATGCATTAAGAGTAGTAATTAGAAATGAAAGGATTAGAGAACTTTATGCAGAAATGGGCGAATTATTTGATGTAAGAAGATGGAACATTGCAGAAGAAGAATATAATAATCACTTGTTAAGACAATGGAGAAATCCAAATCAAGGTTGGGATGAAAGAAATAAATTAAGTCCAATACCATTTATTGAGTTAGGTAAAAATCCTAATTTAACACAAAATCCTGGATGGTAAAATAATGATGAAAATATACAAATGAGGCTGTCTAAAAAGTAAATTTATTGATTTAATAATTTTTAGACAGCCTCATTTTAGTTTCACTTAAATAAGATTATAAATGAAAAAACTTGCTTTTTATACACTTGTTATTTTTTTAATAATTTCTTGTAAAACAAAAAATATAGAAACTGTTAATACCACTACAAATAAAGAAAAGCTTCCAAACTTAGTTATTGTTCTTTCAGATCAACACTCTGCAGATATGGTTGGTGCTTATGGTAATAAACAGTTAATTACACCTAACCTAGATCAACTTGCAGCAGATGGTATGCTTTTAGAAAACGCATTTTCTAGTCAACCAGTTTGTACCCCTTTTAGAGGAATGTTAATGAGTGGAATGCATCCTCTCAAAAATGGAGCTTTTGTAAATGATGTTCCACTTTTGCCAAATAAAACAAAATTAATGGCAGAAATTTTAAAAGAAAAAGGGTATCAAACTGCTTATTTTGGGAAGTGGCATTTGTTAGGAGGAAATAGAGATAGAGGAATTCCAAAAGAATTAACCTATGGATTTGATAAGGTATTAACCAATAATTGTCACGTAGATTTTAGACCGGGAAAAGCTTTTTTCTGGAATGAAAAAGGCGAAAAAGAATTTTTTAATGAATGGGAACCTTATGCTCAAACCAATCAAGCAATAGATTATTTAAAAAGTATAGATATTTCAAAACCATTTGCAATTGTTGTTTCCTTACACCCACCTCATGATTGGGGAAAATTCAAAGGTGTAGATGGTAAAATGCACTATAGATATGATACTTTAGATGAATTAATGGCACTTTACAAAAGAGAAGAAATTGAATTAAGACCAGGTTTAGAAGATACTCCAGATAGAAGAAGAATGTATCATGGACACATGGCTCAAATTACTGGTATAGATATTGCTCTAGGTAAATTAACAGATCAATTAAAAGAAATGGATGTAGTAGATAATACGTTAGTTGCTTTTACTGCAGATCATGGAGATATGTTAGAATCTCATAATGCAATTTTACCAAAACAATACCCTCATGATTATTCTAATAAAATTCCCTTTATTATTAAATATCCTAAAAAAATAAAAGCAGGTTTAAAAACGAAAACAATGCTGGCTACTATGGATATTTTACCAACAATTTTAGGGTATATGGATATTGATGCAAACGTAAACTTCGACGGAAAAAATTTATCATCAGCAATAGTAAATAATAAATTAGATGAAGACGATTACGTGCCTATTTGGAACTATAGAATTGGTAGAGCAAGAAACTCTAATTGGAGAGGTGTAGAAACAGATCATTATACTTTTTCTATGTCTAATGAATCTAAAGACCCAATTATTAACGTTTTGTTTGATAGAAAAAAAGATCCTCATCAATTAAATAATTTATATAACAATCCTGCTTATGCAACTATTCAAAAAAAATTAGAAGGTTTTACAAAGGAATGGATGCAAGAATATAGTGATGAATTTTATGGGGCAAAAGAATTTAATGCTGTACAACCAAAAAGCAAGTGGACATATAATTATAAATATTCCCCAGCAGAATTACTTAAAAAATAAAAATTTAACAAAAAACAGTGTTTATTTTGAAAACAAAAAAATCATTTTTTAGAGCGATAAATTTTAAACAAATCCTTTTTTTTATTTTTTTACTAGTTAGCGTAAGCACTTCTTTCGCACAAAAAAAAATTGAAATTAAAGGTGTAGTTATTGATGAATTTGAAAACCCAATACCTTATGCAGCTGTTGGTATACCATCTAAACAAATAGGTACTTCTACAAATGATGATGGAGTTTTTTCTTTTCAAATAGCGCCAGAAAATTTAGCTGATATTCTAGAAATTTCAACAATAGGTTTTAAAACTTATAAAATTAAATTTCAGGAATATTTAGATAAAAAAATAGAAAAAATTATTTTAATTGAAGATGTAGTAACTCTTGCTGCAATTACATTAGAAAAAATTGATGACATTGTAAAAAAAGCACTTAAAAAAGTAAAGAAAAATACTTTAAGTGATAAGCATCAGTTAAATATGGTTTACAGAAGATCTTCTGTAGAAAATAATCAAACACGTTTTATGGTAGAGCATTATTTAAATGTATTAGATTATGGTCCGTCAGACAATCGTTTTGATGAAATTGGATTAGCCGAAGTTAGAAAATCTGCAGATTATAGATTTGCATTTAAAAAACAACCTGTGCATGCAATTCACATTATGGGACAAATCAACCCTTTAAGACAACGTATTTATGAATCTGATTATAATTGGGTAAGAGATGGAGATACTTCTTACGATGGTGAAGATGTTATAATTGTTAAAGGAACAAAAAAAGACCAAAAAGTAAATAAAGAAAACAATTGGATTAAGTTTTATGTAGGTATGGACACCTATAGTATTTACAAAATTGATGTTTCAAGACATGCGAACGAGTTTTCTAACTTAAAAGCTTTTTATATCTATAAAAAAGATAGTAATGGTAAACTAGTTTTAAGTTATCATAATAGAGAAGCGAAATTTAGAACTCCAGTAAGCGCACAAAAACAAAAACTTTTAAAATTAAAAAGCAGAAACGTTCAAAGCTCTTATAGACATGAAGCTATAGTTTTAAGTATTGAAACAGATAAGAAAAAATTTGATGTTAAAAATACTATTTACGATAGAAAAGATATTGGTGACTATGAGGCAAAATATAATGCTATATTTTGGCAGAATATAGCATTACCTCCAGAAACAAAGTTTTATAAAAAGAGTGTAAAAGAGTTAGAATCTATTTACGGGGTTTCTTTAGAAGAGCAATTTAAATTAGTAAATAAAGAATAAATCATGAAAAAAATACGCTTAATTTTATTACTAATTTTTGCGGTTCATATTTCAAATGCACAACAAAAGAAACCAAACGTAGTTTTTATTTTAGCTGATGATTTAGGTTGGAGTGATGTTACGCTTTATGGAAAAACAAAACTTTACGAAACACCAAATTTAGAGCGTTTAGCAGCAAGAGGAATTACGTATACAAGGGCTTACGCAGCTAGTCCACTTTGTTCACCAACTAGAGCTAGTATTTTAACTGGGCAAACACCAGCAAGAACAGGAATTACTGCACCAACAGCACACTTGGGTATGGTGAAATTAAAAGCCTCTTTAAACCAGGGAACAGGACCAGCAAATAAATCTGTTATTTTAGAATCTGTTACAAGGTTAAACAACACCTTACCAACTTTGGGAAAACAATTTAAAAAGGCAGGCTACCAAACAGCACATTTTGGAAAATGGCATTTAGGTGCAGATCCATATTCGCCATTGCAACATGGCTTTAATGTTGATATTCCACATTGGCCAGGCCCAGGTCCAGCAGGAACTTTTGTAGCTCCTTGGCGTTTTAAAGATTTTAAAGAAAATTATACAAAAGAACACATAGAGGATAGAATGGCTGATGAAGCTGTTTCTTGGTTGCGTAATGTTGATAAAACAAAACCTTTTTTTATGAATTACTGGCAGTTTTCTGTTCATGCACCTTTTGATGCTAAAGAAACTTTAAAAAAATACTACAGAACCAAAGTAGACTTATCTGATGCACAACATTCTGCAACCTATGCTGCAATGGTTCATTCCATGGATGATGCAATTGGACGCCTTTTAGATGAATTAGATAGGTTAGGTTTAACAGAGAATACAATTATTGTTTTTACAAGTGATAATGGAGGAAATATGTATAATGGAGTTACAGATATTTTACCAAATGGCGAAAAATACATGGCACCACCAACTAGCAACAGACCTTTAAGAGGTGGAAAAGCAACCATGTTTGAAGGTGGTGTTAGAGTGCCAACCATAATTTCGTACCCTGGAGTTACAAAAGCAGGCGCAATTAATGATGCTCTAGTACAATCTACGGATTTTTACCCAACTTTATTAAATTTAGCTGGTTTAGAGTTCCCAGAAAATCATCCTTTAGATGGTATTGATATTATAGAAACTCTTAAAGGAAATGATATAAAAAGAGATGGAATTTTCACCTATTTCCCCCATCAACCTGGAGTTCCAGATTGGTTACCAACCTCTATTTCTGTCCATGCTGATGATTGGAAATTGATTCGTTTGTTTCATCAAGGAAAAGATTTTAAGCACGATTATTTGTTGTACAATTTAAAATGGGATATTAGTGAACATAATAATTTGGCTAAAACATATCCTGAAAAAGTAGCTGAATTAGACAACCTAATTCAAAAACATATAGAAGATACCAAAGCAATTGTACCAATTCCTAACAAAAATTTTGATTCTACAAAATACAAACCAGAAAATATTGGGAAACAACCAGGTGGTTTAAAAGGTAAAAAATTGGAGATAAACTAGGTTTAAAATACTAATTTATGCACAAATTATTCTACAAATATTTTATATTTTTTTTGATTTTTGCTTCTACTTCTAATTCAATTTGTGCACAGTATAGAATTGGACAATCAGTAGGAATTAGTGGTAAATTAGAAAATTCAATAAAAAATAAAACTTTAGTTTTTTATGCTGTAAACGATATTTATGGTGGGGATAAAATAATTCGAAGATTAAAAAAAGAAGGAGGAGTATCTGTAATTTCAGCAAATAAGCTATTTTTCCCAAAGGGAAATGAAGGAGATTATATATGGTCTAATAGCGAAATTAAGCAATACCTAATTGATAACAATATTGAGACAATTTTATTGATTAAAATGAACAGTGATCTTAAATATAATCCTTTTAAACCAAAAACATTTTTTGATAGTCTGACAGATAGTTTTAAGTATAATAAAAAATCTATAAAAGTTTTTAAATATTCTACATTACTATTTGAAATTTATAATTCTGATGATAATTATTGTAAACCAGTTGCTTCGCTAAATACACGAATTAAAAAAACCAGTTTAAATGAAAACGATTTTAAAAAAAGAAAAACAAAAAAAAGCATGAAAAAAAATAGAAAAATCATTTTTCAAAAATCAAAGTTTGTATTTGAATTGATGAAAGAATTCAAAGCTTTTGATTAGTAAAGTTATTTTGTATTTAAATTATTTAGGATTTAGTTCTACTACCAAATCCCTAAAAGAAATATCTCTAACCTCATTTTCAGGATTATAATCAGGATTTTTTGTTGGCCAATAACGTTTATCAACATTTTGTTCTAACCAAGAAATTAAATCATTAAAAAGTGCATCTCCTTTTTCTTTTTGAGTGGTATATAAATCGTTTCTTTCAAAAGGGTCTTTTTCGATATCATACAAATGCAAACGTCCATACCAATCAAAAATTAGTTTAAAATCGCCTTTTCTAATGGCAGAATGTGGCGTTAGTGCCAAGTTATCATAAGGACTTTTGTAAATTACATTAAAAGGATAATGCCAATAACGAGTATCTTTAGTATATGTTTTTTGTTCATTTTTTGTATCAGTTAGTAAACCAATAATACTTTCACCATCTAAATTATTTTCAACAATAATTTCTTTTGCATTATAACCTGCAGCTTCTAAAATTGTTGGAAAAATATCTGTACAATCCACAGGAACATCTACCCATTTTCCTTGCTCAATTTTACCTTTCCATCTAAAAACCAATGGAACACGAATTCCACCTTCTGTCAAACACGCTTTTCCACCTAAAAAAGGATTGTTTTCTGTTCCATTTCCATCAGGAGTAATTTCTGCATCAATACCTCCATTATCAGACATAAAAACAACGAGCGTATTTTCTTCAATGTTTAATTCTTTTAGTTTGTCTAAAATTAGTCCAACAGATCTATCCATACTTTTAATCATAGAAGCATAAATGGCATTATCTTGTCCGTTAAAACCTTTTGTTTTTTTGGCGTTAAAATAATCGATTTCTTCTTTTTTACCTTGATATGGTGTGTGCACTGCAAAATGAGAAAAGTATAAAAAGAAAGGTTTTTCTTTATCTTTTGCTTTTTCATCAATATACTTTAATGCTTGTTTTGTTAAATCATCAGTTAAGTATTTTTCGCCAGTTTCAGCTCCTGCATTTCCTATTTCCCATTCATCTTGTGGCATTTTTGGGAAACGTTCTTTTGTTTTTTGATTCCATCCATTTCTCCAATTAAAATAAGCAGATCCTCCACCATCAAAATAGGCTAATGTTTCAAAACCATTGTCTTGTGGCTGAAACCCTTTTGCTCCAAAACCTCCAATATGCCATTTTCCAATAAATCCATTATTGTAGTCTGTCATTGCTTCTGCAATAGACAATTCGTCTAAATTGGTTTGTATATTTTTTCCAGTTGGAACCCCAGAATTTGAAGTTCCATTTACCAAAGCTTGTTCAATTAAAATATTGTCTTTGTGTTCTAAAACATCGTTTGCATAGTAACCTTTAGGCACTACTATATTCTGATTATAATACGTATTTCTATGAGGCATTGCTGTTGTAAAACCCAATCTAGAAGCATATTTACCAGTTAAAATGCTAGCTCTTGTTGGGGAACATAATTGGTTTGCATAGGCTTGTGAAAAAGAAATACCTTCATTCATTAATTTATTGATGTTTGGTGTTTCGTAAAAAGTACTATCCATTGAAGTATTTAAAAATTTTGCGGCATATTTCTGTGAATCTACAATACCATAATCATCAGCAAGTATAAAAATTATGTTTGGTTTTGTTTGTTTTTTCTTTTGACAAGAAATTAAAAATAAAATGGATAAAAATAAGACTGAGTATTTTTTCATGATGATACAACTTGTACATTTAATTTATAAATCTAATAATAGAGAAACTACAAACTATCCTGTTGTTTAGGGTTATTAAAGCAATAATTTAATATTTACAAGATAGTACAGGATACAAAATAGTACATATTCTAGTTAATTTGGCATACTTGTTATTCTAATTAAAAATAACAATTAATACTTATTAATAATTTTATTTAACAATTATGAAGAAAAAAATACTATTTATGATGGCATTAGCACTGAGTATTCAGTTTGTGAGTGCTCAAGCAATTACTTCCGGAGATATTTTATTGTACCTTGATTTTGAAGGAAATTTCACAGATGATACAGGTAACTTTTCATTTGCAAGAAAAACATCTGGAAATGCGAGCGGAGCAGGTGGGAATGATATTACATATAGCAGTGATGGTAATATATTTGGACAATATGGTGTTTTTGATGATACTGTGTATGAAAGTGCAAACGGAATTTATAATACTTCAAATAGTTCTACGATTGCTGTTTGGGTAAGAGTTGATGATGCAGAAAATATCGTAGGTGCTAGTATAAGTCATGTAATTGACATGGCTAATGGACCAGATGCAGGCACTACTGCAGATGATGGAACTGCACAATTAAGATTTAGATCTTCGGGTGGCTCTGGAGATAATAACTTCGCTTCTGCTACAACTGGAGCTGAAATTTTTTCTAATGAAACAGCTACGAAAGAAGTATGGTATCATATAGCTCTTGTACATGACGCAGTAAATGAAACGCAAACTTTTTACATTAATGGAGAAGTGGATAGTGTCTATGATTATAGTGCAGTAGCAACTAAACCAAGAAATGTTAGTACAGAAATAATTATTGGTGCTAATAAGGTTGGTAATACTGGTCAAGCAATTAAGGGAGATATAGATGATTTATTAATTACTTCAGAAATTCTTTCTGCTACTCAGGTAAAATCTATCATGGAGTTTGGGGTAGAGGCATCTAAAACAGGTGTAACCAGTGTTTGGACAGGAAATGGGGATACAAATACAGCTTTTAATACCGCAAATAATTGGGAGCCATTAGGAGTACCTGCTGTTACTGGTAACATAAAAATACCAACAGGTTTAACGAATTACCCAGTAGCATCTAGTAATGTTAATGTTGCTAATATTTTAGTAGAGAAAAATGCATCTTTTAACGCGGGTAGTAACACTATAACTGCTAATTCTTCAAAAGTTTTTGGTGGTGGAAGTTTAATTGCTAATAGCGTTTCAGGTACTTTTACCTATAATGTTTTAACAGCAATAGATAATAGTGCTGCACCCCAAATAGCTAATCCAGAAGGAGGAGGAAATATTTTTAATCCAGCTGTTTGGAATTTAATGTCCTCTCCTGTTGTTGGTGAAACATATGATAATGATTGGATATTATACAACTTTATAGGAACTGGTACTGGAGCAAATAGAGCTATAGCTTCTTACAACAATACAAGTGGTAATTGGGATTATTTCCAGGCGAGCGATACTCCAGAGACCTTCAGCCAAGGTGTTGGGTTTTCAACCAGAAAAAAAACTGTAGATTATCAAAGTAAAGACGAGGAAGTTTATGAGTTTGTAGGAACTTTTCCAGGTTCAGATGTTATACTATCAATAATTCAAGGTGCAGATACTAATTGGAATTTAGTCGGTAATCCTTTTCCATCTTATATTAGAGTTTCAGAATTATTGGCAGCTACTAATGGTGGAGGAACAAATGCAGATAATCTTACAGGAGCTAGTCAAACTGTTTATGTTTGGAATGGTACTGTTTATACTAGCTTAGCTACAACAGATTATATACAACCAGGTCAAGGCTTCTTTGTAGAGGCAGCAAATTCTACAGCAAGTAATTTTTCTATACCAGAATCTTTACAGAGTCATCAAACTGGCGTTACGTTTTATAAAAATGCAGATCCAAAAGTTACGCTTTCTATATCTGAAGGAGATAGAATAAGAAATGCTTTTGTAAGTTATGCACCTAATAGAACTTTAGGTTTAGACGCAGGAAATGATATTGGCATGTTTACAGGAGTGGGCTCTAGCTTTTCAGTATATACTCATTTGGTAGCAGATGATAAAGGAATTGCTTTTGAAAGACAAGCATTACCAAATTCGGATTTCGAAAGTATGATTATTCCTGTTGGTGTACTTGCAAGTGCAGGAAAAGAAATTTCTTTTTCTATAGATGCTCAAAATTTACCAAGTGGTATTAATACCTATTTAGAAGATAAAGTTGCAAAAACTTTTACGCTTTTAGAAAATGGCTCAAACCATACTGTAACCTTAAATGAAAAACAAGAAGGTATTGGAAGGTTTTACTTACATACACGTTCTGCTGCTTTAAGTACAGATACTGTTTTATTAGATGCTGTAAGAATTTTTAATACAAATAATTCAACTGTAAGAATTTCAGGTTTAAATAATGGTGAAGCTAATTTTACAATGTTTAATATTTTAGGAAAACAAGTGTTAAATACTTCTTTTATGGCTAATGGCAACAAAGATATTTCTTTACCAAATTTAGCAACTGGAATCTATTTAATTAAATTAGAAACCGAACAAGGAAACATCAGCAAAAAAATAATTTTAGAATAATAACGAGAAAAATCCACATATCATGAAAAACGACACTACAAACCAACCAGAAATTTCTCGTAAAGATGCTATTAAAAAAATAGGAAATTACGGTAAATATGCAGCATTAACTGCATTAGGTACTTATATGATTTTAAATCCACAAAAAGCACAAGCATCAAGTGCACCTGCAGATCCAGGGACAGGATTCTAAAATAAAAAATTCATATTTAAAATGCCTTGAAAAACTTTCAAGGCATTTTTTTTACTTTTAAATACAGTCTTAATGAAAACCATATTTCGTATTTTTTTATTCCTTTTTGTTTTGAATTCCTTTGGTCAAAAAAAACCAAATATCATTGTAATTTTTACTGATGATCATGGGTATGCAGATATTGGTGCAAATGGTTTTGCTGATGATGTAAAAACGCCAAATATAGATTTATTGGCAAAAAACGGAGTACGTTTTACGGCTGGTTATATTACAGCTCCACAATGTATTCCGTCAAGAGCAGGACTTTTAACTGGAAGGTATCAACAAAGATTTGGTTTAGATCAAAATGGAACAATTCCTTTGCCTTTAGATGAAGTTTTAATTCCACAAAGGTTAAAAAAAGCAGGATACACAACAGGTATGGCTGGTAAGTGGCATTTAGATCCTAACCCAGGTGCTTTAGAATGGGTGAAAGAAAATATACCAAATACTGACGTAAAAGATCGAAAAAACATAAAAATTCCTACAAAATTAAGAGAACCTTATACAAGTGATAACCGAGGTTTTGATTTTGTTTTTGAAGGATATTTAAACACATATAGAAGTAATTTTGATTTATATGATGGAAAAAAAACACCACCAAAAACAGTAAAAGAAAAAGGATATCGTTTGGATATTCAAACACAGGCTGCTATTACTTTTATCAAACAAAATAAGGAAAACCCTTTCTTTTTTTATCTTTCTTATTTTGCACCTCATGTTCCTTTAGAAGCTACTAAAAAATACTTAAATCGATTTCCTAAAAAAATGCCAGAAAGAAGAAGACATGCTTTAGCAATGCTAGCCTCAATTGATGATGGAGTAGGAAACATAAAACAAACTTTAAAAGATTTAAATATGGAAGAAAACACACTAATCTTTTTTATTAGTGATAATGGAGCTCCTTTAAAAATTAATAAAGAAGATAAACCAATATCTTTTAAAGGCGGTGCTTGGGATGGTTCTTTAAATACGCCTTTTGTTGGCGAAAAAGGTATGCTTTCTGAAGGAGGAATTAGAGTGCCATTTATTATGAATTGGCCAGCAGTTTTGCCAAAAGGTAAAGTTTACAATAAGCCCGTAATTTCTTTAGATGTTGCAGCAACAACAATTGCAATTGCAGATTTAAAAGAAAGTAAAGAATTAGATGGTGTAAATTTAATTCCTTTTTTAATAGATGATAAAAAAGGTGAACCCCATCAAAGTTTATTCTGGAGATTTTGGTCTCAATCAGCTATTAGAGAAGGCAATTATAAATATCTAAAATTTGGAGAAAGAGAGTTTTTATTTGATGTTACTACATTAGAGCATGAAAATGTAAATCTTATAAAAAAACATCCAAATTTAGCAAAAGATTTGAAAGCAAGATTAGTAAAATGGTCTAATACTTTAAAAAATAAAGGAATAGATTTAGCAACTAAAGAAAGTGAAAAAGTATGGTTTACTCATTATTTTCCAACAGAATAAGGAGTTTACAAAGATTTCCTGTCAATAAAATTAAATGGAACTTTAAATTTACCTTTTTTCTGTTCTAAAATCATTTTAGCAGCAGTTTCCCCCATAATATTAAAATCTGTAGAAACTACAGTAATACCTAATAATTCTTTTAAAGGTGTGTCATTATAAGATATAATTCCTACATCTTTACCTAATTTAAAGTTTTCTTCTCTAGTTCTTTTTACCAAACTTACTAAATCCGATTCCTGTATGGTTATAAATAAGTCTCCTTTTCTAATAACCATATCTTCATACACTTCTTCTAAATATTCAAAATCGATAGAGCGTTCAAAACAAAATTTTCTAAAACCATGTAAAATCCTTTTTGGATAAGGATAAACTGTTTTTGTAGGATAAAACAACGTTAGATTTTTATATTTCTTCATTTTAGAGTATGCTTTGTTTAAAGCATTATAAATGTCGTTTTCAAAATCTTGAAAAATCTCAATGGAACCACCTTCAATTCCTTCTTTAAAATTATCTAAAATAACCAATTTCTCTTTTGGTATTTCTTTTAAAGCTTTTATTACTTTGTCAGTATAACTTACATGAGCAAGTTCTTCCGTTTTAAAATGTGGCATAATTACAAAATAATCATAAGCAGCTTTATTTTTGGAAATCAAATTTAAAAAAACAGTTTCATCACAATGATAAATATGTAAATCAGTATGAGAATTAGGCCCAATATTATCAATAAAAGAATTATAAACTTTTAATTTGTAGGAACTTAACTTGTTTATTAAAAATAAAATATTTGCTTTAGATATTAATTTTGTTCTAGTAATATAATATCCTTTACCTCTTACAGATGTAATTATATTACGTTTTTTTAAAATATTATAGGCTTTTTCTACAGTATCTCTAGATAAATAATATTCCTCGCTAAAACTATTTATAGAGGGTATTCTTTGATCTATAACCAAGTTACCATTGGAAATGTTTTGAATAATAGCGTTTACGATTTGTTGATATTTAGGAACTCTTGAGTTTTCATCAATCGTTATAAAGTCAAACATAAATAAAATTTAGTTTAGATAAATAAAGAACTAAAGTAGCTGAATTTATAGAAACTAACAAATGTAAATCAACTTCATTCTATATATAATTCATAAATATTTTTTAACCATTATAGTACAGGATACAAAAAAAGTCTTGTAGTTTTAAATTCGCTCTATAATACTTTAATAAACCTTATGGAAACTAATACAAAAACATTTAAGTACGTAGATTATTTATGGGATCAACAAAAAGCAGATGCTTTAGCAGATGATCAAGTAGCCCTATTTTTATATCGTTCAAATATTTTAGGAGCAGACTTAAGAATCACAAATTATGGTGGTGGAAACACAAGTTGTAAAACCATCGAAAAAGATCCTTTAACGAATGAAGAAGTTGAGGTAATGTGGGTAAAAGGTTCTGGAGGAGATATTGGAACACTAAACAGAGCAGGAATTGCAGGTTTGTATACCAGTAGATTGCGTGATTTAAAAAATGTTTATGGAGGTTTAGAGGATGAGGACAGAATGGTTGGTTTGTTTAATCACTGTATTTATGATTTAGATAGCAAAGCTCCTTCTATAGACACTCCTTTACATGGCTTATTACCCTTTGCACATATAGATCATTTACATCCAGATGCTTTAATAGCTGTTGCTGCTGCTGAAAATAGTGAGCAAGTTACCAAAGAAATTTGGGGAGATACAATGGGTTGGGTGCCTTGGAAAAAACCAGGTTTTGAATTGGGTTTAATGCTAGAAAAATGTTTAGCAGACAATCCAGGAATTAGAGGAATTGTTTTAGGTTCTCATGGTTTATTTACTTGGGGAGATACTTCTTACGAATCGTATATGAATAGTTTAGAAGTTATTGAAATGGCTTCTGAATTTATTGAAAAGAAAATAAAAGAAAATGGTGAGGTTTTTGGCGGACAAAAAGTTGAAAGTTTACCAGCAAACGAGCGTCAGGAAAAAGCTGCACAAATAATGCCTTTGTTAAGAGGCTTGTGTTCTTCAGAAAACGGAATGATTGGTCATTTTTCTGATACGGATGTTGTTTTAGAATTTATCAATAGTAATGATTTAGAGCGTTTAGCGCCAATGGGTACTTCATGTCCAGATCATTTTTTAAGAACCAAAATTCAACCTTTAGTTTTATCTTTAGATAAAAACGAAGATTTAAGTGATACAGATGCAATTCTTGCAAAATTAGAACCAGCCTTTGAAGCTTACAGACAAGAATATATAGATTATTATAATAAGTGCAAAAACGATAGCAGCCCTGCAATTAGAGATGCAAATCCTGTAATTATTATTTACCCAGGAATTGGGATGTTTAGTTTTGCAAAAAACAAACAAACAACAAGAGTTGCAAACGAATTCTATACAAACGCAATTAATGTAATGAGAGGTGCAGAAGCAATTACTGCTTACACATCTTTACCAAGACAAGAAGCTTTTGATATTGAATATTGGTTATTGGAAGAGGCAAAATTACAACGTATGCCAAAAGAACAACCATTATCAAGAAAAGTAGCATTTGTTACTGGAGCTGGTGGTGGAATTGGTAAAGCAATTGCAGATAAATTAGCTGCTGAAGGTGCAAATGTTGTTTTAACAGATATTAATGAAGAAAGTTTAAAAGAAGCGCATGAAACTTATAAACGAGATGTTTCTACCTATGCAATTTGTGATGTAACAAGTACAGAATCTATCTCATCTGCTTACAAAAAGGCTTGTGTAGAATTTGGAGGAGTAGATATTGTTGTGCACAGTGCAGGTTTAGCAATTTCTAAAGCTTTAGAGGATACAACCGATAAAGATTGGAATATTTTACAAAGCATTTTAGTAAAAGGTCAGTTTGATTTGGCAAAACAAGCTGCAGCAATTATGCGTAAGCAAGGTTTAGGAGGTAATTATATTTCTATAGCAAGTAAAAACGGCTTGGTTGCTGGACCTAACAATGTTGCATACGGAACAGCAAAAGCTGCTCAACAACATATGGTTCGTTTATTAGCAGCGGAATTAGGGAAAGATAAAATTCGAGTAAATACCGTAAACCCTGATGGAGTTATTGTAGGAAGTAAAATTTGGGAAGGAGCTTGGGCAGAAGGCAGAGCAAAAGCAAATGGAATTACTGTTGCAGAATTACCAGCATTTTATGCAAAAAGAAACTTGTTAAACGAAATTATTAGACCAGAAGATATTGCAAACGGAGTATTCTCTTTAGTTGGTATTTTAGACAAATCTACAGGAAACATTATAAATGTTGACGGTGGAATGGCTAATGCTTTCGTTAGATAATTTTCTTAATTAAATAATATTATTTTTGAAAACTTCCATAAATTATATTCCCCCAAATTTTTATGGAAGTTTTTATTTAAAACTAAATTTTAATGAAATTAACAAAACAACATATAGAAGACGATAATAAAAAAAGTATTTCTTCTCATCATAATAGTTATAACTTTTTGGCAGACTCATTAACTTCTAAAGGTCACAATGTAAATAATATTTTATCAAAATTATCAGAATTTCAAGTTGCAGTGCCAAGTTGGGCTTTAGGTGCTGGAGGTACACGTTTTGGTCGTTTTTCATTTTATGGAGAACCATCAACTTTAGAAGAAAAGATAGATGATGTAGGTATTTTACATGCTTTAACACAAACTGCTGGTGCTGTTTCATTGCATATTCCTTGGGATATTCCAACTGATTACGCTGCGATTAAAGAAAAGGCAAAGGCTTTACATATCAAATTCGATTCTGTAAATTCTAATACATTTCAAGATCAAAAAAATGCAAAAGAAAGTTATAAGTTTGGCTCTTTAAGTAACACAAGTCAGGCAGTTAGAGACCAAGCAATTCAGCATAATTTAGATGTTATCAATATTGGAGATAAATTAGGTTCTAAAAGTTTAACGGTTTGGTTGGCAGATGGTTCTTCTTTTCCTGGACAAAATAATTTTCAAACTGCTTTTCAAAACACACAAAATAGCTTAATTGATATTTATGCAGGTTTGCCAGAAGATTGGAAATTGTTAATCGAATACAAACCTTATGAACCCAACTTTTATTCAACTGTAATACAGGATTGGGGAGCTTCTTTAATGTTGGCAAATGGTTGTGGAGAAAAAGCATTTACTTTGGTAGATTTAGGACACCATTTACCAAACTCTAATATCGAACAAATTGTTTCTATTTTAATGCTGAAAGGTAAATTAGGCGGATTTCATTTTAATGATAGTAAATATGGTGATGACGATTTAACTGTTGGAAGTATCAAACCTTATGCTTTATTCTTAATTTTTAACGAATTGGTTTACGGAATGCAAAACAATCCTCAAAACCCAGACTTGGCTTGGATGATTGATGCCAGTCATAATATAAAAGATCCTTTAGAAGATTTATTACAATCTTTAGAAGCTATTCAAGAGGCATACGCAAAAGCTTTATTGATAGATCAAAAAAAGCTAAAAACGGCTCAATTAGAAAACGACGTTACTAAATGTCAAGAAATTTTACAAGATGCATTCAGAACAGATGTTAGACCACTTTTATCAGCAGCAAGATTACTAACTGGGGGTGCAATTAATCCGATTCAAAGCTATAGAAATTTAGCGGTAAGAGATGGTTTAATTAAGGAAAGAGGAAAGCATACAGTAGCAACTGGATTATAAAAATTTACGCATGGCACAAAAAGTAACAGCAGTTTTTGACATCGGAAAAACAAATAAAAAGTTTTTTCTGTTTGATAAAAACTATAAAGAAGTTTATAGAGAATATGCCTCTTTTGATTTAATTGAAGACGAAGATGGTCATCCAACAGAAAATTTAGAGGCTTTACAAGTTTGGCTAAAAGAAATATTTTATCGTGTTTTAAAAAATGAAGAGTTTTCTATTAAAGCAATAAATTTTTCTACGTATGGAGCAAGTTTTGTGCATTTAGATGAAGAAGGAAATCCATTAACACCTCTTTATAATTACACCAAAGAAATTAATGAAGATTTAGTTGATGGTTTTTATGAAAAATATGGTCCAGAGTTAGAATTAACAAGAACTACAGGTTCTCCAAAATCTGGGTTGTTAAATTCAGGAATGCAATTGTATTGGATCAAACATACAAAGCCAGAAATATTTAAAAAGATAAAATATTCGTTGCATTTGCCACAATATTTAAGCTTTGTTTTTACAGGAATTCCTATTAGCGAATATACAAGTATTGGTTGCCACACTTCCTTATGGAATTATGAAACCAAAGATTATCAAGCTTGGGTTTATAGAGAAGGAATTCATAAGGTTTTACCTCCAATAGTTTCTACAGAAACAAGCATCAATATGAATTATAATGGTACAAGAATTAAAGTTGGTGTTGGTATTCATGATAGTTCCTCAGCACTTTTACCTTATGTAAGAAGTGTAAAAAAACCATTTGTATTGGTTTCTACAGGTACTTGGTCTATTGCTTTAAATCCGTTTTCAGATGTTCCTTTAACCACAGAAGAAACAGAAGCAGGTTGTATAAATTATATGAGAATTAATGGAAAACCTGTTAAATCTTCAAGATTATTTTTGGGTAATGAGTATAAACTTCAAGTAGAAGAATTATCAAGAAAGTTTAATGTTGATAAAGACTATCATAAAACTATAGAATTTGATTATGAAGTATATTTTGAAATTATAAAAGAGTTTCAATATTGTTTTACATGGAAATCTTTTTCAGATAAAAATATGCCTAAAAAAACAAGTTATTCTTACCATACTTTTGAGCATGCTTATCACCAATTAATGATAGAATTGGTACAACTTCAAGTACAAGGGATCAAGAAAATTGCAGATACTCAAGAAATAGATCGTTTGTATGTTGATGGTGGTTTCACGGATAATGATTTATATATCAAACTATTATCTTACTATTTAAGAGGTATGAAATTAAGAACTACAAAAGCTTCTTTAGGCTCTGCCTTAGGTGCAGCTATCGCTATTTCAGACTCAAAATTAAATTCAAAATTTTTAAAGAAGAATTATGCTTTAAAAAAGCACGTTCCTTTTATTGCTATTTAAAAAATGTCAAAAAAAACAAATTTTATTCATCCAAGAGATGAAATTACAACGATTATAGATCGTATTTACAAAAGAGGAATGACAACCACTTCTGGTGGAAATATTTCTGTTATTGATGATAATGGAGATATCTGGGTAACACCTTCTGCAATCGATAAAGGCTCTTTGAGAGCATCAGATATTATTTGTGTAAAAAAAGACGGAACAATAGATGGTAAACACAAACCTTCTTCAGAATTTCCGTTTCATAAAGCAATTTATGAGGCAAGACCAGATATAAAATCAGTAATCCACGCACATCCACCAGCATTAGTTTCATTTAGTATTGTTCGTCAAATTCCGAATACCAATATTATATCTCAAGCAAAACAGATTTGTGGTCCAATTGGGTATGCAAAATATAAATTACCTGGAAGTAACGATTTAGGAAGTGTAATTGCAGATGAATTCAACAAAGGATTCAAAGCAGTTATTATGGAAAATCACGGAGTTGTTTTAGGAGGAAGCAATTTAACAGATGCTTATGAACGATTTGAAACATTAGAATTTTGTTGCAGAACCATTTTATATGGTTCACAAATTGGCAAACCTAATTATTTAACAGACGCTCAAATAGATCAATTTGAAGCGCAAGTGCCTGCTGTAAGACCAGAGAAAAAGAAAAACAAATTTCCTGCTAATGAAGTAGAAAAACGTTTAGAAATTTGTAAAATCGTAAAACGTTCTTGTGAACAAGGTTTAATGATAAGTTCTTATGGCACAGTTTCTATGCGTTGGAAAAACAACGATTTTTTAATTACACCAACCAATATAAATCGTTGGGATTTAAAAATTGAAGACATTGTTCAAATTAAAAAAGGCAAAAGAGAATTAGGCAAAACACCAAGTAGAGCAACGTATTTACATGAAGAAATCTACAAAAATAATCCTGAAATAAACTCTATTATAATGACGCAATCTCCTTATTTAATGGCGTTTGCAGTTACAGGAGAATATTTAGATGTAAGAACAATACCAGAAAGTTGGATATTTTTACAAGATATCCATGCTGTGAAATTTGGCACACATTTTAAAAATAATGTTGATAAAAAAATCACAGAGAATTGTAACACAGCTTTAATTATAGAAAACGATTCTATAATTATTACTGGTGATAAATTACTGCAAACTTTCGATTATTTAGAAGTGGCAGAATTTAGTGCAAAATCTATTGTATTAGGAAATTCTCTTGGAGAAATGGTGCCTATTAATGATGATCAAGTAGAGGAATTAAGAGCAAAATTTTTATCATAAAAATAAATTATGGCAATAAAAATAGATACACGTTACCCATCAATTGATGATTTAAGAAATAAAGCACGTAAAAAAATACCAAAATTTGCTTTCGAATATTTAGATGGTGGTTGTAATGAAGATGTAAACCTACACAGAAATACATCTGAATTAAGAGAAGTGCAATTAAAGCCTAATTACTTAAGAAATCATGGAGGCTCATCAACCAAAACAAAATTATTTGGTATTGATTATGATGCTCCTTTTGGAATTGCTCCTGTTGGTTTACAGGGTTTAATGTGGCCAAATTCTCCAGAAATTTTAGCAAAAGCTGCTTTTGAGCATAACATTCCTTTTATTTTAAGCACTGTTACCACTACAAGTATAGAAAGAGCTGCTGAATTAACGGAAGGTAAAGCCTGGTTTCAGTTGTATCATCCTACAGAAGACAGTTTAAGAGATGATATTTTAAAAAGGGCAGCAGCTGCAGAATGTCCAGTTTTGGTTATACTGTGTGATGTACCAAGTTTTGGGCATAGACCTAGAGATATTAGAAATGGTTTAGGGATGCCACCAAAAATGAATATAACTAACATTTTAGAGGCATTTATACATCCTCATTGGAGTTTACAAACACTTAAACATGGAATTCCGAGTTTTGCCAATTTAAAACCATATATGCCAAAAGGTTTGGATTTAAAACAGTTAGGTAAATTTATGGATCAAACTTTTTCTGGACGTTTAAACGAAGAAAAAATAAAACCGATTCGCGATATGTGGAAAGGTAAAATCGTTTTAAAAGGTGTAGCCTCTCATTACGATGCAGAACAAGCAATTCGTTTAGGTTTAGATGGAATTATTGTTTCAAATCATGGAGGAAGACAATTAGATGCTGGTGAATCTACCATAAAACCTTTAAAGTCAATTGCAGAAAAGTATGGTGATCAAATAGAAGTAATGATGGATAGTGGAATACGTTCTGGTGTTGATGTTGCTAGATCTTTAGCCTCTGGTGCAAAGTTTACATTTATGGGGCGTTCTTTTATGTACGGAGTTGCTGCTTTAGGAAATAAAGGAGGTGATCATACAATATCATTATTAAAGACAGAGTTGCAACAGGTTATGGAGCAAATTTGCTGCGAGAGGGTAGAGGATTTTCCAAATCACTTAATATAATCAACCAAAAAACAAATTTATGAGTCAAGTAAGTATAGAACAAAGCCAAATAGAGGAAATTGCTGGTGGTGAATTTGAAAGAGAACCTGTACCAAAATCCAAACTAAAAGGTTGGAAAAGTTTTATAGGTATGTATGCAGGAGAGCATGCTGCAGGAACCGAATTTATGATTGGTCCACTTTTTTTAACAGCTGGCGTTAGTGCTTTTGATTTAATTGTAGGTTTGCTTATTGGAAATCTTTTAGCAGTTTTAAGCTGGCGATTTTTAACGGCAGAAATTGCTGTTAAAAATAGATTGACATTATATTTTCAGTTAGAAAAAATTTGTGGAAAAAAATTAGTTACTGGCTATAATTTAGCAAACGGAATTTTATTCTGCTTTTTAGCAGGCTCTATGATTACAGTTTCTGCAACAGCAGTAGGTATTCCTTTTAATATGCCAATGCCAAAGTTAGATGATACTTTACCAAATGGAATGACATGGATTATTATTGTAATTGCAATTGGTGCAGTAATTTCTATAATTGCAGCAAGAGGTTATGATACAGTTACAAAAGCAGCAAATTGGATGTCTCCTTTTATCGTTTTGGCTTTTGTAGCATGTGGCATTGTAGCTTTAAGTCAATTAGGTGTAGATAGTTTTTCTAAATTCTGGGCAATTTGGGGCGAAGGTGGTGAACCTTTTCCTGGGCAAACAAAATTTACGTTTTGGCACGTTGTTATTTGGTCTTGGTTTGCGAATGGTGCTATGCATATTGGTATGTCTGATCTATCTGTTTTTAGATTTGCTAAAGAAGCTAAAGCAGGTTGGGCAACAGCAGCAGGTATGTATGTAGGGCATTATATGGCCTGGATTGCAGCAGCACTATTATATGCAGTGTATTTAAAATCTCCAGAAGCTTTATCTTTTCTTGATAATGGAAATGCACCACCTGTTGCTCCTGGACCAATGGCTTACAATGCAATTGGTGTTTTCGGAATTATAGCCGTAGTTTTAGCAGGTTGGACAACTGCAAACCCAACTATTTATAGAGCAGGTTTAGCTTTTCAAGCAATTTTACCAAAATTATCAACTGCAAAAGTTACTATTTTAGCGGGTGCAGTTGCTACAATTGCAGGCTTATTTCCAGCATTTGCAATGAAATTATTAGGTTTTGTAGCTTTATACGGATTTATTTTAGCGCCATTTGGGGCGATTATCGTTTTTGAACATTTCTTCCATAAAAAAGCTGGAATTATTAAAAACTATGCAGAAAAAGCAAACTTATCTTTTAATGGCTCAGTGTTTTTAGCTTGGGCAATAAGTTTTGGAATCTTCTATTTTATCTCAGTGCAGTTTAATGTTTTCTTATCTTTTGTAACCTTACCTGCATGGATTTTATGTGGTGTGTTATTCTTATTTTTTAGCAAGTATCTTCAGAAGAAATAAGCATTGTAATTATTCACGATTTTTTTTCGAAAAGAAAGTTTACGATCGACTTCATAAAAAAGCTTCTTTTTTATGAGTGAAAAACTCTTTTACTACGATACTTTTTTAATAAAACAAAACTCGAAACGTACGTTTCGAGTTTTGTTATGTATGCAGAGTTATAAAAGCTTTTTAATTTTCTTTAGTAGATTCTGTATTTTTTAAAACCTCTTTTTCGGTTTTTTCCCAAGAATTTTTTTCTCTTATTCTTTTATAAAGTTTGATACCTAGCATCATTAAAATACCAAAAAGGATAATACCCACAACTCCCCAAATCCAATTTATGGCGCTTTTTACAGTAACTAAAAAAACTACTGCAAAAAGTATTATTGTCGAAATCTCATTGAAAATTCGTAACTTAAATGCTGAGTATTTTATAATATCTCTCTGAAGTTTGCTATAAATATTCTGGCAAAATCCGTGGTAAAAATAAAGTGCAAATACAAAGGCTATTTTTACCAGCATCCAAGGTTGAGATAAATAAAATGGATTTTGAATCAACATCCAAATACCAAAAATACTTGCTAGTATTGCTGATGGCCAGGTAATAATATACCAAAGGCGTTTGCTCATCAACTTATATTGCGTTTGTAAAATGGATTTTGCAGGTTCTAACTTATCTTCTGCTTCAGTTTGATAAATAAACAACCTAGGTATGTAAAACAAACCAGCAAACCAAGTAACTACAAAAATAATATGTAACGCTTTTACGTATAAAAAATCCATAAATTTTATGTTTCGTTTTGAGGTTTTGAAAAATTAAGCGAAAAATTTTTTCGTTAATTCCCAAAGTTTTGCATTTTTTTCAACTACCAACTACCAACTACTAACTACCAACTGCTGATTTACTCTTCAATCCAATTAACTAAAACGTCTACCCAATCATCATTATCATTAATACAAGGAATTGCGTAAAACGCTTCACCACCAGCTTCTAGAAATTCTTCTTTACCTTCCATGGCAATTTCCTCTAAGGTTTCTAAACAGTCAGATACAAATGCGGGTGTAACAACGGCTAGTTTTTTAACACCTTCTTCTGGATATTTTTCTAGCATTTTATCTGTATAGGGTTGCAACCATGGATCTCCAGCCAATCTAGATTGAAAAGAAACAAAATATTGATGTGGTTGTAAATCTAAATATTCTACAACTTGTTTTGTAGTTTCATAACACTGGTGCTTGTAGCAAAATTCGTGTGCAGCAGAACTGGTTTTACAGCACTCAAAATTTACGCTATCATTAGGTTTACAGTGGCTTTTTGTAATGTCAGATTTTCGAACATGTCTTTCTGGAATTCCATGATAAGAAAACAGTATTTTATCCCATTCTTTTCCTTCTAAATGATTTTTAATACTATCTCCTAAAACTTTTATATAATCTTTTTTATGATAAAATGCAGGAATATGGTTAAATTTCATATGAGGGAAAAACTCTGCTCTCAATTCTTCTGCCAATACTAAAATTGTATCGGTTGTGGCCATGGCATGTTGTGGATACAAAGGCACAATTAAAACATCTGTTACACCTTTGTCATGCAGTTCTTGTAACCCCATTTTTATAGATGGTGTTCCATAACGCATTGCTAATGCAACAGGCAATTCTGTTTTCTTTTGTACTTTATCTAACAATCTTTCAGATAAAACAATTAAAGGCGAACCTTCATCCCACCAGATTTTTTTATAAGCTTTGGCTGATTTTTTTGGTCTCGTATTTAAAATAATTCCTCTAACCAAGATGGTTCTTAGCCATTTTGGAGCGTCAATTACTCTTTCGTCCATTAAAAATTCATCCAAATACTTTCTTACATCTTTGGTTGATGTGCTTGCTGGTGATCCTAAATTTACTAATAAAACTCCTTTCATTATTGAGGTTTAAATATTTAAAGTTCAAGGTTTCAAGTTTAAAACTTCAAACTATTTTTTAATATTTTTATTTTCTTACAATTTACTTATTCCCTTTTGTAAGGTTAGGATGGGCTTTTATCTGATTCGTAACTTCAAACAACGTAATCGCTAAACTATGTATTACGTTCATGCTCGAGTTTCTGCCATACATTGGTATTGAAATTGTATAATCTACTAGATTTACATTTTCAATTCCATTTCGTTCGCTACCCAAAAGTAGTACGATTTTTTCATGATTTTTAAAATTAAAATCTTGAATATTGATGCTTTTATCAGTAATTTCTATACCAATAATTGTATTTCCTTCTTCTTTTAAACTGTTGATTAGAGAGCTAAAATTGTTATAGTATCCGTGGTCAGTTTGATTGATGGTATTTCTAGCAGTATTAATTACTTTTCTGTTTTCAATGGATGGTGAATTTTCATGAAAATAAATTTTCTCTACGCCAAAACTTTCAGAAATTCTAAAACACATGCCAATATTTTCGGGTGTCCTAATAGCATCGCAAACAATCGTAATCGGAAACTTTTGTTGTATATTTTCTACATTTTCGTGTGATAGCTGTTTCAAATTCTCTATTTTTTCTAACTTCTAACTTCTAACTTCTAACTTCTAACTTCTAACTTCTAACTTCTAACTTCTAACTTCTAACTCTGCAAACTCATTACATATTTTTTTGGTGTTGTGCCGAATTTCTTTTTAAAAGCTGCAATAAAATGACTTGATGTGCTGTACCCAACCTGCAAACCAACTTCGTTTACATTATATTGATTTGTTTCTAGCAATCTTCGTGAATGTTCCATTTTATAATCGAACAGGAAACTATAAACTGTATCACCATAAATTTGTTTAAAACCTTCTTTTAATTTTTTGATGTTCAAGCCAATTTCGTTTGCTAATTCTTGCAAACTTGGTGGTTCTGCCATTCTAGAAATAATAATTTCTTTCGCTTTTCTAATTTTTAAAACATTTTGTTCATCAACCAAAAAAGGACAATATTCACCTTCTGCAGTTTCATCTTTCTGAAAATGTAAACTCAATAATTCGTAAACTTTACCTTTAACATATAATTCTCTAATAGAACTATTAATGTTTGAGTTGATAATTTGCTGCAAAACTATGCCAACTGTAGGTTTTATTTCGGCATCATCATAGTATTTTTTGTTGCTATTTTCGTTGCTTAGAAAAGGGATATAGCCAGATTCTTTAGAAAATAAAGAATGGAATTTTTCAATAGAAATTAAAATAGAAAGTAAGGTTGTTTTTGGTTGAATTTCTAAGTTTATAGGTAAAACTCTTTGAGGATTGTATAATAAAATTGATCTGTTGTCTAAAACATCAAAAGAATAAGAACCATCGTTAAATAAAAATTTAGAATTACCTCGCAAACAAAAGTGCATTTGTATGAAAGTGCTATTAATTTCGCGTTCAAAATTCAAAATTTCATTGCTTTCATTCTGAAAATGAAGTACATAAAACCCTTTTTCAAGTGTTATTTCATCTACAGTACTTTCTCCGACATTTTTAAACATAAAAAATAAATTTAATCAATGTGTTTTTATTTAGAACGGTTCTATATAAAATCTTTGTAAAACCTTATCACACAACAAAAATAGGGATTCCAGTGGGTTTATTTATTAAAAAATTACTAAAAAACATAGAACGTTACTAAAAGTACTTTCAGCGATGTTTTTTTATAAATTTAGTTTTTATTTTTGTGCGATCTTAACAATGTATGAAAGAACTAGGGCAAGAGCACTTTTACAATATTGGCGTCAGTTATAAAAAAGCAGATGCAGAAACGCGTGGTAAATTTTCTGTTTCTAAAGAAAACCAAATTGCACTTTTAAAAGAAGCAAAAAATAAAGGGATTTCTGGAGTTTTTATAATTTCTACCTGCAACAGAACAGAAATTTTTGGTTTTGCAAACAGACCTTGTTTGTTAATAGAATTATTATGCGATTTTTCTGAAGGAACTCCAAAAGAATTCTCTTCATTTTCTCATGTATACCAAGACCAACAGGCTATTAATCATTTATATAGAATTGGTACAGGTTTGGATAGCCAAATTTTAGGAGATTATGAAATTGTTGGGCAATTAAGGCAAGCTTTTAAATTAGCTAAAAAAACAAAAACGGTAAATGCTTATTTAGAAAGATTGGTAAACAGTGTTTTACAAGCGAGTAAAAAAGTTAAAAATCAAACGAAGTTAAGTTCAGGAACTACTTCAGTTTCTTATGCAGCAGTTCAGTACATTATCAAAAATATTCCAAATTATAATAACAAGAATATTCTTGTATTTGGTTTGGGGAAAATGGGGAAACATACTTGCAAAAACTTATCAGAATATACAAAAAACAAGCAAGTTACTCTAATAAATAGAACGTTAGAGAAAACAACAGCGTTTGTGAAAGAACACAGTTCAATTCGACAAGCTGCTATAGAAAATTTAACTGAAGAAGTAGCAATTGCAGATGTTTTAGTAGTTTCTACAGGTGCAGAAAAGCCTACAATCACTAAAAAACATCTTACAGAAAATAAAGAACTTTTAATTTTAGATTTATCGATGCCAGAAAATGTTGCACACGATGTTCAAGATTATAAAAATATTTCTTTAATTAATGTAGATGAACTTTCTAAAATAACTGATGAAACCCTAGCAGTTCGTTTGGCAGAAGTGCCAACAGCAGAAAATATAATTGCTACGCATAAAGCAGAATTCAACGATTGGTTAAATCATAGAAGGTTTACACCAGCAATTGCTGCACTTAAATTATCACTAGAAAATATTAAAAACGACGAAATTAACTTTCAGAAGAAAAAAATTTCTGGTTTTGATGAATATCAAGCAGAAATACTAACTTCACGTTTAATTCAAAAAATAACTACTCAATTTGTAAAGCATTTAAAAGATGATAACACATCTGTAACTGAAAGTATAGATGTTATACAAAAAGTGTTTCAATCTTAACCAAAACATAATGCAAAAAATAATTAGAATAGGAACTCGCGAAAGTCAATTGGCTCTTTGGCAAGCAAATAAAGTGCGCACAGAATTAACTGAATTGGGCTACGAATCTATTTTAGTACCTATAAAGTCTTTAGGAGATATTGTTTTAGATAAACCTTTGTACGAGCTTGGAGTTACAGGCGTTTTTACAAAAAGTTTAGATATTGCAATGTTAAATGGCGATATTGATATTGCTGTACATTCTTTAAAAGATGTACCTACTGCTTTGCCAGAAGGTATAGTGCAAGCAGCCGTTTTAAAACGCGGTAATTATAATGATGTTTTGGTTTTAAAAGGAAACGAAGAGTTTTTTGGACAACCAAATGGAATTATTGCTACAGGAAGTCTGCGAAGAAAAGCCATGTGGTTAAACAGGTATCCTACACACAAAGTAGAAGGTTTAAGAGGTAATGTAAACACACGTTTGCAAAAGTTAGAGGATAGTGAAACTTGGGATGGAGCCATTTTTGCTGCTGCAGGTTTAGAAAGATTAGGGATTAATCCAGAAGGTAAAATAGATCTTTCCTGGATGATTTCTGCTCCTGGTCAAGGTGCTATTATGATAACTGCTTTAGAAAAAAATGATTTTGTTTTAGATGCTTGTGAGCAATTAAACCATCATGAAACCAAAGTTTGTGTGGGTGTAGAACGTGAGTTTTTAAGATTGTTAGAAGGTGGTTGTACTGCTCCAATTGGTGCTTTAGCTTATGTAAATTCAAAAACTGAAGAAGTTAACTTTAAAGCTGTTTTGTTAAGTAAAGATGGTTCTAAGAAAATTAAAGTAGAAAAAACGGCCAAACTTGGTAATCATAAATTTTTAGCAAAAGATTGTGCAGATTATGTAATTAATAGGGGAGGAAAAGAATTAATGTTAGAGGATAATGAAAATCAATCTAAGATCGCTTCAATTTATTCTACAAAGAAACTTTCAGAACTTCAAAAAGAAACTTTATCAGAAGCAATTGGTATAGAAGATAGCGATTTTATTAAAATACGTTTTAATAGAATTCCTGCTAAAGTGATAAAAAACGAAATTGAAAACGTAATTATTACAAGTCAGAATGGTGTAGAAGCAATTTTGAATTCGTTCACGAAAAACGAGTTAAAATTTAAGAACATTTATTGTGTTGGTAGAAGAACTAAAAAGTTAATCGAAACTAAAATAGGGAAAGTAACCAAGGTTGCAAAAAACGCGAAAGCTTTAGCTGAATATCTATCAAAAGAACTAAAAAATAAAGAAGTAACGTATTTCTGTAGTAATTTACGAATGGATATTTTACCAGCGTATTTACAAACGTACAGTATTGCTGTCAATGAAGTGGAGGCTTATAAAACCATGTTAAGTTCAGATGCTTTAAGTGATGAAATTTCTGGAGTTTTGTTTTATAGTCCGTCAGGAATTGAAAGTTATTTACTAGAAAATAATACTAATAAAGTGGCTTTTTGTATTGGTGAAACTACAGCAAAAGAAGCAAGAAAACATTTTAATAAAGTTGAAGTTGCAGACATGCCAAGTGTAGAAAGTGTTTTGGAATTGGTGAACAAATATTTTTCACATCCTAACCTTCCCAAAGGGAAGGAATAGATTGTGGAAAAAATATACTGAAAATCCTGCAAGGTTTCAAAAACCTTGTAGGTATAAAATAAATAAAGAGAATACCTACAAGGTTCAAAACAAACCTTGCAGGATATAAAAGTATTAATTAAACACACAATTTTTAAGAGTGTGCTCCCCTTTGGGGAAACAGGGGCTATAGGGATATTATGAACAGAACAAGAAGATTAAGAAAACACGAAGGAATTAGAAGACTCGTTAAAGAAACAAGACTTTCTGTTGATGATTTTGTGTATCCATTATTTATTGAAGAAGGCGAAAATATAGAAACTGAAATTGTTTCAATGCCAGGAATCAAACGTTTTTCTTTGGATACAATATCTAAAGAATTAGATGAAGTTGTGGCTTTAAAAATCCCAGCAGTGTTGTTATTCGGAATCCCATCAACCAAAGATGATGAAGGTACAGAAACTTGGAATGATGATGGAATTATGCAAAAAGCAGTTCGTTTTATCAAACAAAATTACCCAAGTTTATATGTGATAACAGATGTTTGTTTTTGTGAATATACGTCTCATGGTCATTGTGGAATTATTCATGATAATGATGTTGATAATGATGCAACTTTGGTAAATATTGCCAAGCAAGTAATTTCTCATGCAAAAGCAGGAGTAGATATGGTTGCACCTTCAGGAATGATGGACGGAACTATTGATATGATTCGCCAATCTTTAGATAATACAGGATTTGTGAACTTGCCAATTATGGCATATTCTGTAAAATATGCATCAGCATTTTATGGGCCATTTAGAGATGCTGCAGATTCTGCACCAACTTTTGGAGACAGAAGAACCTATCAAATGGATCCATCAAATAGAGATGAAGGATTAAGAGAAGCTACTTTTGATGATCAAGAAGGAGCAGATATTTTAATGGTAAAGCCAGCATTGTCGTATTTAGATATCATAAGAGATTTAAAAAATAATTTTGATAGACCAATTGCTTGTTATAATGTAAGTGGAGAATATGCAATGGTAAAAGCTGCTGCAGAAAAAGGTTGGATTGATGGCGAAAAAGTAATGATGGAAAGTTTACTGTCGATGAAAAGAGCTGGAGCCGATATTATTATTACCTATTTTGCTAAAGAAGCAGCAAAAGTATTGTTGAAACGTTAAACTGTTTAATTGTGTAACTGAACATTTACACGATTAAACAAATAAACAATTACACAAATATATGACCATACTTTCCCAAACATTTATAAAATCTATTAGGGAAATAATAGTAAATGCACAAAAACACGCTGTAACTGCTGTTCAGCAACAACGTGTTTTAATGTATTGGCATATTGGTCATCATATTGTAGAGGAAGAACAACAAGGAGAAGTACGTGCAGAGTATGGTGCTGAATTGATAAAAACGCTTGCTCAAGAACTCACGAAGGATTTTGGTTCAGGTTTTTCAATAAGACAATTAGAACTTTGTCGTCAATTTTACACCATTTTCCCAATTACGAACGCACTGCGTTCGCAATTGAACTGGACACAATACAGGTTGTTACTTCGAATTGAAAATGAAGATAAAAGAACTTATTATATAGAAGAATCTTGCAATAATAATTGGAGTGCAAGACAATTGGAAAGACAAATAAACAGCCAGTTATATGAGCGTTTGTTGTTAAGTAATGATAAAGAAAAAGTTTTAGCAATTGCTAAAAAAGAGGCAATAGTAGAGCACCCAAAAGATATTATAAAAGATCCAATGGTTTTAGAGTTTTTAGGTTTGCAACCACAAGCTTCTTACTACGAAAAAGATTTAGAGCAATCTTTAATTAACAACATACAAAGTTTTCTATTGGAATTAGGAAATGGATTTTCTTTTGTATCAAGACAAAAACGTATACAAATAGAAGATGATGAGTATTTTGTAGATTTGGTTTTTTATAACAGATTATTAAGATGTTTCGTAATTATAGAAATCAAAACACATAAATTAACACATCAAGATTTGGGGCAATTGCAGATGTATGTTAATTATTATGACAGAACAGAAAAACAAGAAACCGAAAATAATACGATTGGTATTTTATTGTGTACAGATAAAAATGATACAATGGTTGAATTTGCTTTGCCAGAAAAAAATGCAACTATTTTAGCAAGTCAGTATCAATTATATTTGCCTAAAAAGGAAGAAATTACAAAAGTTATCTCTCATGTTTTAGAAGATAAAAAAGAAATTGAGTAGTTTTTAATAATACTAATGAACAAGAATTAGCGAAAAGTGAATTGCAAAAAGCGTTAAAAGATGAAATTCAAAAAATCAGAAAAATTATATAATAAAGGATTAAAACACTTAGTTGGAGCTGTAAATTCTCCTGTAAGAGCATTTTCTTCAGTCGGTGGAAATCCTTTGTTTATCAAAAAAGCAAAAGGAAGTAAAATTATAGATGTTGATGGAAACGAATATGTAGATTTAGTCGTTTCTTATGGCCCAATGATTTTAGGTCATAGACATAAAAAAGTAGAAAAAGCGGCAAAAAAAGCCTTAAAAAATGGGTATTCTTTTGGAGCCTCTACAGAAGCAGAAATAAAATTAGCAAAAATTGTTTGTGATGCTTTTCCAGGAATGGATAAAGTTCGTTTTGTAAACTCAGGTACAGAAGCTGTGTTGAGTGCAGTTCGTTTGGCAAGAGCGTTTACAGGTAAAGATAAAATTATCAAATTTTCTGGTTGTTATCATGGGCATCAAGATTCATTATTAGTAGCAGCAGGATCTGGTTTGGCAACATTAAGCATGCCAGGAAGTAAAGGTGTTCCAGAAGGAGCTGTAAAAAACACACTAATTGCAGAATATAATAATTTAGAAAGTGTAAAGGCACATTTTGATAAATATGATGATATTGCAGGTGTAATTTTAGAACCAATTTGTGGAAATATGGGTGTTGCCATTCCTCAAAACGGATTTTTAGTAGCATTAAAAAAATATTTAGAAACCAAAGGAGCGTTGTTAATTGCTGATGAAGTAATGACGGGTTTTCGTTCTAAATTTGGAGGAGCACAAGAATTATTAGGAGTTACAGCAGATATTACTTGTTTAGGAAAAGTAATTGGAGGAGGTTTTCCTGTAGGTGCTTATGGAGCAAGAGAAGAAATTATGCAAGAAGTGGCACCTTTAGGGGGCATGTATCAAGCAGGAACGTTGTCTGGGAATCCAATTGCAATGGCTGGAGGAATATCCACCTTGACAGAATTGAAAAGACAAAATCCTTATGATAAATTCGAAGAAATTGGTTCTATTTTAGAAGTAATTTTATTAGAAACTGCTAAAAAGTACAATGTAGATTTAGTAGTAAATAGATTTGGTTCTATGATGAATCCTTTCTTTACAAATGTAAAAGTCACTAATTTCGAACAAGCACAAACATCAGACACTAAAAAGTTTGCAGTTTTCTTTTGGGAAATGATAAAAAATGGCGTGTTTTTACCTCCAAGTCAGTTTGAAGCTTGGTTTTTAAACTCGGCAATTTCAGATAAAGACATAAAAATTATTGCAGAAGCAACTGACAAAGCAATGAAGAAGGTTTCTGAAATGGAATAATAAAATGTCAAGACCTCACAGGTTTTAAAAACCTGTGAGGTCTAAAAAGTCCAAGAAAATTCAACAAATTAAGAATAGCTAATAGCCAAAAGCTAATAGCCAAAAGCTATAAAATGATAAAAAACGATTTATTTTTAAGAGCATTAAAAGGAGAAACTGTAGATAGACCACCAGTTTGGATGATGAGACAAGCAGGTAGATATTTACCAGAGTTTCAGGAAATAAAAAAGAAGTACGATTTCTTTACACGTTGTCAAACTCCAGAATTAGCTTCAGAAATTACGGTTCAGCCAATTAGAAGATATGGAATGGATGCTGCAATTTTGTTTTCAGATATTTTAGTAATTCCACAAGCTATGAATATTCATGTGGAAATGAAACCTAATTTTGGACCTTATTTACCAAATCCAATTCGTACTCAAAAAGATTTAGATTCAGTAATTGTTCCAGATATTCAAGACACTTTAGGCTATGTAATGGATGCTATAAAAGCAACCAAAGAAAAACTGAATGATGAGGTACCTTTAATTGGTTTTGCAGGTTCACCCTGGACAATTCTTTGTTACTGTGTACAAGGTCAAGGCTCAAAAAACTTTGATAAAGCCAAAGAATTGTGTTTTACAAATCCTATAGTTGCACATTCTTTATTACAAAAAATTACAGACACAACAATTGCTTATTTAAAAGCAAAAGTGGCAGCAGGTGTAAATGCAGTTCAAGTGTTTGATTCTTGGGGAGGCATGTTATCTCCAGTAGATTATCAAGAATTTTCTTGGCAATATATGCAGCAGATTATCGATGCTTTAAAAGATGAAATTCCAGTAATCGCATTCGGAAAAGGATGTTGGTTTGCACTAAATGAAATGGCTAAATCAGGAGCTTCTGCTTTGGGTGTAGATTGGACGTGTTCTGCAAGAAATGCTCGTTATTTATCTGGAGGACAAATTACTTTACAAGGTAATTTCGATCCTACAAGATTATTTTCTCCACCATCAGAAATCAAAAGAATGGTAACTCAAATGATTAACGAATTTGGGAAAGATAAATATATTGTAAATCTAGGTCATGGAATTTTGCCAAATATTCCATTAGAAAATGCGAAAGCATTTATAGATGCTGTAAAGGAGTATAAAAGTCCAAATTAAAAAACTAAACTAATCTTCCTGCAAGGTCTCTAGTGCTGAACATAATTCAGTTTCAAAAACCTTGTAGGATTGTATTATATTATTTTGGACGTTCCCTAAAAAGGTCGCGCTTTCAACTATATCTTTTGCCAGAAAAAGGCAAAAGGATGCCATTTCAATCGCTAACGCAAACTTTTGCCAGCCAATAGAATTTGTAATAATTTCAGAATTTCTTAAAAGCCAAAAAATAACTACAAATGTCATTTTGGAATATTGTAAAAAGTTTAGATTTTAAGCAAGTGTGGATTCTGTTTCTATGGTTTTTACAGCATCCATTATATTTGTTTGCGACTGCAAAAGCAACCTATTCAACAGTTAAAATTGCTCAAAAAGAATTTCCAGATATTCATGACGAACATAATAAAGCAAATGCATTTCGTCACGCTTTATGGAATTTATTAATCGCCAAAGAAAGTGCTAAATTTAGCTCAGATTTAGAAGATGTTTTAAGTTGGACAAAAAGAATTACAGATTGGCACGAAGAATTTTCGCCCAATAAAGAAATGGCAAAATTAATGGATTTGCACAATAATAAATTTGGTAGAAATAATTTTTTATATTTAAAGGATAAATCAACAGAGACAATTATAACAACTTTAAAAAATGAATTGTTGAACGCAGTTCAGGTAAAACAAAAATCAGAATTTAAAAATTTTGAAAACCAATTAGTTTATTTAGATAAATAAATTATTTTTAGAAAAGTAAAAATAACTAGGAATGATAAAAAACATTGTTTTAGGAATCAAAGAATATACAGGAGCTTTTGCATTAATTTCTGATCTAAAACTCTGGAAATATTTTATTGTTCCTATTTTAATAAGCATTCTTACAGCTATTTTAATTGGGGTTGAGGTGTACGTTTTATATGATAATGTTGGTGGCGTAATTGCTAAATTATGGATTTGGGATTGGGGAAAAGAAGGGTTTACAGCAATTAGTAATTTTGTTGGCGGAATTATTGTTTTGGTGATAGGTTTAATTTTATACAAACATATTATCATGGCTTTTTCTGCGCCATTTATGAGTCCTGTTTCAGAAAAAATAGAGCATCATTTTTATGGAGATACAAAACATTTGCACAGAAAAACTAGCAATACAGAACAGTTAATAAGGGGAATCAGAATTAATGTTAGAAATTTATTTCGAGAACTTTTAATTACTTTTCCTATTTTACTTTTAAAATTTATTCCAATTGTCAATATATTTTCAACTATTTTATTATTTATTGTACAAGCATATTATGCAGGTTTTGGAAATATGGATTATACGTTAGAGCGTCATTTAAATTACAAAGAAAGCATTAATTTTGTTCGAAAAAATAAAGGGTTTGCCATCGGAAACGGAATTGTATTTATGCTTTTTTTATTAATTCCGGTAATCGGAATTATTATTGTTTTACCACTTTCTGTAACAGCAGCATCTAAAAAAACCGTTAAATTGATGCACAACAAACACGAGATTGTTTATGAAAAATAAATTTTAAATCTTATTCTGATCTTTAATTTAACCATAAATTTTGTGAAGTTTTTGAAATTCTCCTGCAAGGTTTCTAAAACCTTGTAGGTATTTGAAATGATCATTTATATTAAAATTATCAAATAATTATGAAATTAGAAATCTTAGAAAAAGACAAATACTATCATATTTACAACAGAGGATTTAAAGGAGATGCCATATTTAAAACTGATGAAAATATGCGTTATTTTCTAAAATTAGTTGAAAAATATCTCACACAAAATATAACTATTTTATCTTATTGTTTAATTCCAAATCATTATCATTTTTTAGTACGAATAGATTGTGAGTCAGAAATTGCAATACAAGCTTTTTCAAATTTATTTAACGCGTATGCTAAAGCGTTTAATAAACAACAAGATAGAACAGGAAGTTTATTTGAAAAACATTTTAGAAGAAAAAATATAGATTCTGATGAATATTTAAAAAATATAATTTTTTATATACATAAAAATCCAGAGAGTCATAAATTAGTATCTGATTTCTCTAAATATGAATTTTCATCTTATCAAGGTATTTTAAATAAAACATCAAATATAACCTCCAATCACGATGTCATTTCTTTGTTTGACAATGTTGATAATTTTACTTTTTGTCATAAAAAAGAAATTAGTGATAAAGACCTACAAGGTTTTGAAAACCTTGCAGGTCAGAAAAAAGATTTTGAAATTTTTAAGAAAAAGAAAGTTAGTATGAAAAATAAATTCTACACATACATAGAAAATTTACAAGATACCATTACATCAACTTTAGAAAAAGTAGATGGAAAAGCAATTTTCGAAGAAGACTTGTGGAAAAGAAAAGAAGGTGGAGGAGGAAGAACCAGAGTGATTGAAAATGGTGCAATCTTCGAAAAAGGAGGTGTAAATATTTCTGCAGTTCATGGGGAATTACCTGAAGCTTTAAGAAAACAATTTAAAGTAAAAGAAGGTAATTTTTTTGCTTGTGGATTAAGTCTGGTGTTACATCCAACAAATCCTTTTGTACCAACAGTTCACGCGAATTGGCGTTATTTTGAAATGTATGATGCTGATGGAAATATTGTAACTCAATGGTTTGGTGGTGGTCAAGATTTAACACCTTATTATTTGTTTGATGAAGATGCCACTCATTTTCATTCGGTTTGTAAATCTGCTTGCGACAAACACAATCCAGCATTTTATCCGAAGTTTAAAAAAACCTGTGATGAGTATTTTTGGAATTCACATAGAGATGAAGCTAGAGGAATTGGAGGTTTATTTTTTGATTATTTAAAAGAAAACGATGAGTTTTCTATTCAAGACAGGTATAATTTTGTGACGGAGGTTGGGAATAGTTTTTTAGAAAGCTATGTGCCTATTGTTGAAAAAAGAAAGAAATTGGAGTTTTCTAAAGAGCAAAAAGATTGGCAAGAAGTAAGAAGAGGTAGATATGTGGAGTTTAATTTAGTTCATGACAGAGGAACTTTGTTTGGTTTAAAAACCAATGGTAGAATAGAAAGTATTTTAATGAGTTTACCACCAATTGTGCAATGGAAATACAATCATCAACCTAAAGAAAATTCGGAAGAAGCTAGACTTTTAAAAGTTTTAAAAGAACCTAAGAATTGGGTGTAAATAACAAAAGCAGGAACTTAGTTCCTGCTTTTTTTATTAACTCAAATAATATGTTTAGAAAGAGATAACTGCTTCTAAAACTAAACCGTTCATTTCTGCTCCAGATAAGGTATTAGACCAAACAGTGGTATCAGAATTATAAGATTGATTTACATACTCTGCTTTTACAAGTACATTTTTTGTCATAAACCAACCAGCACCAACATTAGTTCTTGTAACTTTTTGATCGTTTGGTTTAGCAGTTCCTGCTGCATAACCTTTATTTCCGTTTACAGAGTTATATCTACCTGCTACATAAAATTGGCCTTGTTCGCCAAATCTGTACAGCAACTCAGTTCCTAATTGTGTAAAAGAACCTTTAGTATTTCCTTCTACTCTATTTCCTTTACTGGTTTCATAAATTCCAAAGAACTCTAAGCCTTTATATTGTATAAAAGGATTAATTTGATAAGAGGTGTTATTTTTAAAACCTGGAGTAAATCTTCCAGAGAAATTGCCACTAGAAACTAAGTTTCCTCCATTATTTGCATTAAAAATATTATAGTATCTAGATCCTGCTCTGTCTCCATTATATAAGTGATCCCCATTATTGTAACCACCTTCTCTAATAAATGAACCTGTTAAACGTACTCTTAACGCTTCATTTACTTGTTTATCTATACCTGCTTTACCATAAAAAGTTGCTTTTAAATCTCTTTCTCCAACTATTGCAGTAGATCCATAACCAGTAACTGTTTGATCTACAGTTGGGTTTAATAATCCATTAGAAATACCTAAAACAAAAATATAGTTTTTTGGTTGTAAATTAATTTCTATAAAAGGCTCTACAGTATAAGCATCCATTAAATAGTTTCCTACAAAAGGGTTGTAAATAGCCATGGCATTATCAGATCTTCTAAAATGTGCATCACCATAGTTTAATTGGTCTACACCTACTCTTAATGTGGTAATATCCATTACACTTTTTAAGAAATCTTCTTTAATAAAGTTTAGTTTATCCATTTGTACATAACCCCCTTTTACCCAAGCTTCATTGTGATTTCTAGAAGAAAGAAATGTTCTTAAATGCATTCTAACACCATCTGCTAATTGAACATCAAAGTTTAAGTTGGCAGTTGGTAAATTTACGTTTCCACCAATTGGTGCTAAATTGTTAGCATCATTAGAGTGATCTACTGCTTGAAATTGAATTGCAAAATCACCTCCAACTTTTACACGTAATTTTGTAAAATCTACATCATTGTCTTTTTTTGTTTCAAATACATTTAAACCATCATAACCTGCTTGCCTAAAATATTGTATTTCTTGTGCATTTGTAGTAAACCCCACTAGAGCTACTAACGCAATTCCTAATATGTTTTTAATTGTTTTCATAATTATTTGTTTTAGTTGTTTTTCTATTTATTATTCGAATGTTAAGTTAAATTCTATCGTAATTTCATCACCAGTTTTTATAGTACCTAATAAGGCCTTTGGTGGATCTATGCCAAAATCTGTCATTTTCAGCATGTGAGTTCCTTTTAAAACAATAGGTTTTCCTTGTTTGTTTATTTTGGTTTTTACAGCTACACTTTTTGTTACTCCAGCAATCATTAAATCGCCAATTAACTTAATATCTACATGAGCAGCATCTTCTTTTATAATTTCGCCTTTCTTAAAAACGAAGGTGATATTTGGATAATCATCTGCTTTCAAAGCTTTATATGTAAGCTTATCCATTAAGTTTTTACCACTTTTTATGCTTAAAACTTCTACTGTAACATTTAAAGTTTCAATTTGTTCGTTATTAAGGTTGTTTGTTGTTAACTGAGCATCTGTTTTTTCTACAATACTTTCCCAATCATGTAAAGTAGAAGTACCTTGAATAAGAACTTTACTAGGTAGTTTTATTTTAAATGTTTCGCTTTTTTCTTGAGCAGAAATAAAGACAAATATGTGAAATAATACGATGGTTAAAATTGTTTTTTTCATGATTCTAATTATTTATACTGCAAATTTAAGGGGCAATTGTTTCTTAAATAATGATAATAATCATGTTTTAAGATTTTTAAAATACAGCACGATTTAAATAATAAAAAGAACAGAATCTTATAAAAAGAATTGATTTATATTTAATTATCCTTAATAAAACAAAGGATATAGCAGTAAAATTTTTGTTATTTTCATCAATACCTCTAATATTTTAAGGATAATATAATGTGATGTTTTTTTTTATACTTTTTTTAAGTCTTATTTACATCAAAAATCAACCAATTTTAGTATTTTTGCACCCA
This sequence comes from Polaribacter sp. Hel_I_88, assembly GCF_000687935.1. Classification (NCBI taxonomy): domain Bacteria; kingdom Pseudomonadati; phylum Bacteroidota; class Flavobacteriia; order Flavobacteriales; family Flavobacteriaceae; genus Polaribacter; species Polaribacter sp. Hel_I_88. The sequence goes on from NZ_JHZZ01000001.1 coordinate 2,868,002, forward strand.
TTAAAAAGTAATAAACATGGCAAGATTTGAATTAAAGTTACCTAAAATGGGTGAAAGTGTTGCAGAAGCAACCATTACTTCTTGGTTAAAAGAAGTTGGAGATACTATTGAATTGGATGAAGCTGTTGTAGAAATTGCTACAGATAAAGTAGATTCTGAAGTACCTTCTGAAGTTGAGGGAACTCTAGTTGAAATTTTGTTCGAAAAAGATGATGTTGTTGCTGTTGGTGAAACTATTGCTGTAATTGAAACAGAAGGTGGTGAAACTGCAGCTATTGAAACTAAGAAAGAAACAAAAAAAGAAAATACTGAAACTGATGCTCCTGCAAAAGTAGAAGAGGTAGAAAAAACAATAGAAAAAGCTTCAGCAACTGCTGCAAGCCCTATATTAAAAAATTCTGATTCAGGAAAGTTCTATTCACCATTGGTTAGAAATATTGCTCAAACTGAGGGTATTTCTATGCAAGAGCTAGAAAATATTTCTGGTACAGGAAAGGATGGTAGAGTTACAAAAGACGATATTTTATCATATTTAGATAATAGAGGCAAAGCACCTAAAGTTGCAGCAGCTCCAGTAAAAAAAGCTGAAAAACCAGTTGCAAAAGCTGCTCCTGTTTCAGTAAATGGAGGAGATGAAGTTATAGAAATGTCTAGAATGGGTAAGCTTATTGCTAAACACATGGTAGACTCCGTACAAACTTCTGCACACGTACAATCTTTTATAGAAATTGATGTTACAAATATTGTTAAATGGAGAGGTAAAGTAAAGGATGCTTACTTTAAAAGAGAAGGAGAAAAATTAACATTTACTCCAATTTTAATGCATGCTGTAGCATCAACTATTAAAAAATATCCTTTAATAAATATTGCTGTTGATGGTGATAAAATTATCAAAAAGAAAAATATCAATTTAGGAATGGCTGCAGCTTTACCAGATGGAAATTTAATTGTACCTGTTATTAAAAATGCAGATCAGTTGAATTTAGTTGGTATGACAAAATCTGTAAATGATTTAGCAAACAGAGCAAGAAACAACGCTCTTAAGCCAGATGAAATTCAAGGAGGAACTTATACAGTTACTAATGTTGGTAGTTTTGGTTCTGTTATGGGAACACCAATTATTAACCAGCCACAAGTTGCAATTTTAGCTTTAGGAGCAATTAGAAAAGTACCAGCTGTTATTGAAACTCCAGAAGGTGATTTTATAGGAATAAGACAAAAAATGTTTGTTTCTCATTCTTATGATCATAGAGTAGTAAATGGAGCTTTAGGAGGTATGTTTATTAAAACTTTAAAAGAAATTTTAGAAGGTTGGGATGTAAACGCTGATTTTTAGGACAACAAATCATACAGAATATAAAACGCTTGGAATTTTCCAAGCGTTTTTTTTGGTTAATAGTTTTGTTGTTTTTAGATTGAAATTCAAGAAATCGTTAGCGCTCGTTTTAAACGAGTGCCGTTAAAAAATATCAAAACAAGAATGTTACTCGTTAAAAACGAGCACTAGCTGTGGTTATTTTAATTGCGAATTACACAATATTTCAAAAAAAAACTCGCAAAGAATGCGAGTTTTTATATCAATTTAAAAATCAAAAAAGATTAAGAATTACTTTCTGTTCTAGTTTCTTTCTTTTTTTCTCCTTTAACAATGTTAATTGTAAGCTCATTCTTCTCTTCATCTAAATCCATTGCAATTACATCTCCTTCTGTTAAGTTAGCATTTACAATTTCTTCAGCTAAAGCATCTTCAATATATTTTTGAATGGCTCTTTTTAATGGTCTTGCACCATATTTTTTATCGAAACCTTTATCAGCAATATAATCTTTTGCTTTTTCGCTTAAATTTAAAGTGTATCCTAAATCTAAAATTCTGTTTAAAAGTTTGTCTAATTCAATATCAATAATAGAATGGATATCTTCTCTTTCTAGAGCATTAAAGACAATTACATCATCAATTCTGTTTAAGAATTCTGGCGCAAAAGATTTCTTTAAAGCACCTTCAATAATTCCTTTAGCATATTCATCTGCTTGTGCAGCTTTCGAGGAAGTACCAAAACCAACTCCACCACCAAAATCTTTTAATTGACGAGCACCAATGTTAGATGTCATGATGATAATGGTATTTCTAAAATCGATTTTACGTCCTAAACTATCAGTAATATGTCCATCATCTAAGATTTGTAATAACATATTAAACACATCTGGATGCGCTTTTTCAATTTCATCTAACAAAATAACAGAGTATGGTTTTCTACGAACTTTTTCCGTTAATTGTCCTCCTTCTTCATACCCAACATATCCTGGAGGTGCACCAATTAAACGTGAAATAGCGAACTTTTCCATGTACTCACTCATGTCAATTCTAATTAAAGAATCGTCAGAATCAAATAATTCACGTGCTAAAACTTTTGCTAATTGCGTTTTACCTACACCTGTTTGTCCTAAGAAAATAAAAGAACCAATTGGTTTGTTTGGGTCTTTTAGCCCAACTCTATTTCTTTGAATTGCTTTTACAACCTTGGTAACAGCTTCATTTTGCCCAATTACTTTGCCTTTAATCATGGCAGGTAATTCGTGCAATCTATGGCTTTCTGCTTCTGCAACTCTGTTAACAGGAATTCCTGTCATCATAGAAACTACTTCTGCAACATTATCTTCGGTAACAATTTCTCTATTTAATTTAGAGTCATCTTCCCATTGTTTTTGAGCAGAATTTAAAGCAGCCTCCATGTTCTTTTCATCATCTCTTAATTTGGCAGCTTCCTCATATTTCTGTCCATTAACCGCTTTTGTTTTTAAATCACGTATTCTTTCTAATTGAGATTCTAATTCTAAAACTTGTTTAGGAACAATAATATTGGTGATATGAATGCGAGAGCCAGCTTCATCTAAAGCATCAATAGCTTTGTCTGGTAAATAACGATCAGTCATATATCTGTTCGTTAATTTTACACACGCCTCAATAGCATCATCTGTATAATTTACATGGTGATGTTCCTCGTATTTATTTTTAATGTTTTGTAAAATCTGAATGGTTTCTTCAACAGAAGTTGGTTCTACAATTACCTTCTGAAAACGACGTTCTAAAGCGCCATCTTTTTCGATATTCGTTCTAAACTCATCTAAAGTTGTAGCGCCAATACATTGAATTTCACCTCTTGCTAAAGCAGGTTTTAACATGTTAGAAGCATCTAAAGAACCAGTTGCACCTCCAGCACCAACAATGGTGTGAATTTCATCAATAAAAAGAATAATATCATCATTCTTTTCAAGTTCGTTCATTAGGGCTTTCATGCGTTCTTCAAACTGACCTCTATATTTTGTGCCAGCAACCAAACTCGCTAAATCTAAAGAAACAATACGTTTATCAAACAAGATTCTAGATACTTTTCTATCTACAATACGTAAAGCTAAACCTTCTGCAATGGCAGATTTACCAACACCAGGTTCTCCAATTAACATTGGATTGTTCTTTTTTCTTCGACTTAATATCTGCGAAACACGCTCAATTTCTTTTTGACGTCCTACAACAGGATCTAGTTTTCCGTTTTCTGCTAAATTTGTTAAATCACGCCCAAAATTATCTAAAACAGGTGTTTTCGATTTTTTTACAGATTTTCCCTTTTGTTGTTCAAAAGGATTCGACTTTTCTGAAGGATAACTGTCATCAGATGGTGTTTCTGCAATTGGGTTTGTTGGCAAAATAGCATCTACATCATCTACATGTAATTCTTTGTATAAAGCTTTTGCTTCATCATAATTTACATGGTATTTCTGAATCAACTTTGTAGTTGGGTCATTTTCATTTCTTAATATACACAATAATAAATGTGCAGTATCAATAGAATCACTTTGATATAATTTAGCTTCTAAAAAAGTAGTTTTCAAGGCTTTTTCAGCTTGTCTTGTTAAGCGTAAACTAGGTTTATCTGTGTTTTCTATAAATGTTGGGTTGGATGGGTTTAGTTGCTCTAATTTTTTACGCAATAAAATTAAATCAACATCAAAAGCTGTTAATATCTCAATTGCTTTTCCATCTCCTTTTCTTATTAATCCTAATAAAAGATGTTCTGTTCCAATAAATTCGTGTCCTAATCTTAAGGCTTCTTCTTTACTAAAGGTGATTACGTCTCTTACTTTTGGTGAAAAATTATCGTCCATATTTCTTTTTGTCTTGAGGTGTATGTAGTCTCTTTCTTTTTTACATAATTACAAAAAAGATGCCAATATAAAAAACTGACAAACTGACTAATAATTAAAGATATAAAACTATTACAAATGAAACAAATAAAAGACTGTTAAAAATTATCAAAAAATGTTGATAACTATGATGTTTTACAGTAGATAAAACCTTTGTAAATACTGTTAGAAATAGTATCTTGCCTTGTTTTAAAAATTTGGATAAATACTAATAAGAATTATATATGTCAGAAGGGGAAAAATTAATTCCAATTAATATTGAAGAGCAGATGAAATCTGCATACATTGATTATTCAATGTCAGTAATAGTTTCAAGAGCATTACCAGATGTTAGAGATGGTTTAAAACCAGTTCACAGAAGAGTTTTGTATGGTATGCACGAGTTAGGAATTAAAGCAACAGGGTCTTATAAGAAATCTGCAAGAATTGTTGGAGAAGTTTTAGGAAAGTATCATCCTCATGGAGATACTTCTGTGTACGATTCTATGGTGCGTATGGCACAAAGCTGGAGTGTGCGTTACATGATGGTTGATGGTCAAGGAAACTTTGGTTCTGTAGATGGAGATTCGCCAGCAGCAATGCGTTATACAGAGGTTAGAATGCAAAAAATATCAGAAGATATGTTAGCTGATATTGAAAAAGATACTGTAGATCATCGTTTAAATTTTGATGATACTTTACAAGAGCCTACTGTTTTACCAACTAAAATTCCTAATTTATTGGTCAATGGAGCATCTGGTATTGCTGTGGGTATGGCTACAAATATGGCACCTCACAATTTAACAGAAGTTATTAACGGAACTGTTGCTTATATTGATAATAACGAAATAGAGATTGATGAATTAATGCAGCATATAACTGCCCCAGATTTTCCAACTGGTGGTATTATTTATGGTTATGATGGTGTTCGAGAAGCTTTTCATACAGGTCGTGGACGTATTGTAATGCGCGCAAAAGCTATTATTGAAGAGGTAAAAGGACGTGAGTGCATTATTGTTACAGAAATCCCATACCAAGTAAATAAAGCAGACATGATTAAGAAAACTGCTGACTTGGTTAATGAAAAAAAACTATCTGGTATTGCTAATATTCGTGACGAGTCTGATAGAAATGGAATGCGAATTGTGTATATTTTAAAAAGAGATGCAATTCCTAACATCGTATTAAATAAATTATTTAAATATACGCAGTTACAAACTTCTTTTAGTGTAAATAATATTGCTTTAGTAAAAGGAAGACCAGAGCAATTAAACTTAAAACAATTAATACATTATTTTGTTGAACATAGACATGAGGTTATTGTTCGTAGAACAGAATTTTTATTAAAGAAAGCAGAAGCAAGAGCACATATTTTAGAGGGGTTGATTATTGCTTCTGATAACATTGATGAAGTTATAAAAATAATTAGAGCTTCTGGCAATGCAGATGAAGCTAGAGAAAGCTTAATTGAGCGTTTTGAGTTAACTGAAATTCAAGCAAAAGCAATTGTAGAAATGCGTTTGCGTCAATTAACAGGTTTAGAGCAAGATAAATTACGTGCTGAGTTTGATGAAATTATGTTAACGATTGCAGATTTGAAAGACATTTTAGCAAATGAACCAAGACGTTATGACATTATTAAAGAAGAATTATTACAAATCAAAGACAAGTATGGTGATGAGCGTAGATCTATTATAGAATATGCTGGTGGTGATATGCGTATTGAAGATATGATTCCTGATACGAAAGTTGTAGTAACAATCTCTAATGCAGGGTATTTAAAGCGTACAAATCTAGATGAATATAAAGTTCAAAATAGAGGAGGAAGAGGTCAAAAAGGAGCAACTACAAGAAATGAAGATTTCTTAGAACATTTATTTGTAGGTACCAATCATCAATATATGATGTTCTTTACGCAAAAAGGAAAAGTATTCTGGATGCGTGTGTATGAAATTCCTGAAGGTGGTAAAAACACTAAAGGTAGAGCAATGCAGAATTTAATAAATATAGAACCAGACGATTCTGTAAAAGCATTTTTAGTAACAGAAGATTTAAAAGACGAAGATTACATCAACAGTCATTATGTAATTATGGCTACTAAAAAGGGTCAAGTTAAAAAGACTTCCTTAGAGCAATATTCACGTCCAAGAACCAATGGTATTAATGCCATTACTATTAAAGAAGGTGATGAGTTATTATCAGCAAAATTAACAACAGGAGATAGTCAAGTAATGTTGGCATTAGCCTCTGGTAAATCAATTCGTTTTGAAGAAGCAAAAACTCGACCAATGGGAAGAACAGCTTCAGGAGTTCGTGGAATAACTTTACAGCACGAAAATGATGAAGTTATTGGCTTAGTTGCTGTAAACGATATGGAAAGCAATATTTTAGTTGTTTCTGAAAAAGGCTATGGAAAACGTTCTAAATTAGAAGACTACAGGATTACCAATAGAGGAGGTAAAGGTGTTAAAACCCTTAATATTTCTGAAAAAACTGGTAATTTAGTAGCTATTAAGAATGTAGATGATTCTAACGATTTAATGATTATCAATAAATCTGGCTTAACCATTAGAATGGCTGTGGAAGATTTACGTGTTATGGGACGTGCAACGCAAGGTGTTCGTTTAATTAAAATTAAAGAAGATGATAGTATTGCTGCAGTGGCTAAAGTGATGCATGAAGAAGAGGAAGAAGAATCAGACGATATAAACTCTGAAGGTTTAGAGGCTACAGATTCAAATTCTGATGAGCAAAAAGAAAATGGCACGGATATTGAAAATGATACAGAAGAAAACCAAGAATAAATTATAAATTAAACACAGATTAAGATGAAAAAACAGATTATAGCAATTTCATTAGGATTGATGTCAATTGGAATGTTTGCGCAAAAAAAGGAATTAAGAACTATTGATAAAGCTATCAATAAAGAGGACTTTAAAACTGCAAAAGAAGGAATTGCAGCTTTAGAAAGTAATGAAAGCGCCATAGAAGAAAAATATGAAGCTTGGTATTATTATTTAAAAGGTTCTGCTTATGGAAAATCGAATGTAGAAAAAGCTGTTGAAGCTTACGATAAATTGTTTGAAATAGAAAAAGAAAGTGGAAAATCGAAATATACGGATGAAGCAAAACCAAAATTAAATGAATTAATTCAGTTTGTTTCAAATAAAGCTGTTAATGCTTATAATAATGACAAAGATTATGCTGCTGCAACAAAAAATTTCTATTTAACATTTAAGTTAAGCCCAAGAGATACTTCTTTTTTATACAATGCAGCTGTTAGTGCTTCATTAGCTAAAGATTACGAAGTTTCCTTAGATTATTACAAACAACTTCAAGATTTAGGATATTCTGGAATTACGACACAATATTATGCTGTAAATAAAGAAACCGGAGTTAAAGAAAACTTAGGGAGTAAAAGCCAAAGAGATTTAATGGTGAAGACAGGACAATATATGAATCCAATGAATGAAAATTCTGACTCTAAAAAAGGTGATATTATAAAGAATATTAGCTTTATTTTAATCGCACAAGGAAAAACGGATGAAGCAATTGTTGCCATTAAAGAAGCTAGAAAGAATGAGCCTAAAGATTTAAATCTTTTATTAAACGAAGCTCAATTATACATTAAGCTAGAAAAGATGGACAAGTTTCAAGAGCTAATGGAAGAAGCTGTGCAATTAGATCCTAAAAACCCTACTTTATTTTTTAATTTAGGTGTTGTAAATCAAAATCAAGGAAAAACTGAAGAAGCTATTGACTATTATAAAAAAGCTATTGAGTTAGATCCTGAATATGCAGATGCTTATATGAATTTGTCTGTTTCAATTTTAGCTGGAGAACAAGCGATTGTAGAGGAAATGAATAAAAATTTATCAAACTTTAAAAAGTATGATGAATTAGAGAAAAAACAAAAAGCATTGTATAATAAAGCACTTCCTTATTTAGAAAAAGCAGATGAACTAAGTAGAACAGAAGATACAGTAAAATCTCTTTTAAATATTTACGACCTAACAGGAAATAAAAAAGCAGAGACTTTAAGACCTATCTATAAGAAAATGAGAGGCATGTAAGCTGTAACATTCTTAAAAGTAAAAAACCGAAATCGTAAGATTTCGGTTTTTTTTATATAATCTTTTTAATGACTCTTAATTTATGGGTATGCGTTTGCAAATCTTGGTTAAAAATACCACTATGATCTAAAGTATCAATCCTTACTTTACCATGTGCATGAATGATATGGTAATCTTTTAAAATGATACCAACATGTATGATTTCTCCTTCTTCATTATCAAAAAAAGCTAAATCTCCAGGTTCGCTTTCTTCAATAAAACTTAAAACTTCTCCTTGTTTTGCTTGTTGTTTTGCATCTCTAAATAATTTATAACCACAAATTTTATAAACCATTTGCGTAAAACCAGAGCAATCAATTCCGAACGGAGTTTTCCCTCCCCATAAAAAGGGGGCGTTTAAAAAAGTAAAAGCATTTTGAATAATATCATTTTTCGTCATTTTATCCGAAAATACTTTTCCTTGATATTGGAATGTTTTTGAATTGATAAAAAACTTTTGTGCATCAAAAAAAGGCAGTCTTGCACCTATTGCAATTGTAGCTAGTTCATTTGTAGAATTTGTAATAAAATCGATAAACTCTCCAGTATAAATGGCAGTTTCTAACGATAGTTTTTCATAGAAATCTTTAGAAATTTCTACGAATTGTTTGTTATCAATAAAGCCTTCATAGCCATCAAAAGAGATTTTAATTTTACTCCAATATTTTGTTTTTTCAAGCACAACAAAATCATCCCCAAACAACAGTTGACTAATCATTTCTGATGTGTGGGTTGGTTCTGCTCTTAAAGGAACAATACTAAGATTGCAAATACCGTAAGTCATTAATGAACTTAAATTTAATGAAGAAAAGTTAATTATAACTTTTCGATAATTAAGGCACTGGCACCTCCACCACCATTACAAATAGCAGCAGCTCCAATTTTTGCATTATTTTGTTTTAAGATAGATGTTAATGCAATAACAATTCTAGCTCCAGAAACACCTAAAGGATGTCCTAAAGAAACTGCACCACCATTTACATTTGTATTTTTATCAGTAATATTTAAAAGCTTCATGTTTGCCAAACCAACTATAGAAAAAGCTTCGTTTAATTCAAAATAATCTACGTCATCAATAGATATATTTGCTTTTGCCAATGCTTTTGGTAACGCTTTTGCAGGTGCAGTTGTAAACCATTTTGGTTCGTGAGCAGCATCTGCATAACTTACTATTTTTGCAAGTGGTGTGATGTTTAATTCCTTTGCTTTATCAGCAGACATTAAAACCAAGGCTGCTCCACCATCATTTATAGTTGATGCGTTAGCAGCAGTTACTGTTCCGTCTTTTGTAAAAGCAGCTCTTAATGCAGGAATTTTATCCATTTTTACATTCTTAAACTCTTCGTCTTCAGCAAAAATAATGTCTTCTCCACGTCTTTGTGGAATTGAAACAGGTACAATTTCATCAGCAAATTTACCTTCGCTCCAAGCTTTTGTAGAACGCTCATAAGATTGTATAGCAAAAGCATCTTGCTCTTCTCTTGAAAAACCATATTCAGTAGCACATTCATCTGCACAAACACCCATGGCAACCTTACCATAAGCATCAACCAAACCATCTTTTTGCATGCCATCTTCCATAGTAATTGGTCCAAATTTCGATCCAGTTCTTGCCTGTTGATAATGAGGAATTAAACTCATATTTTCCATACCACCAGCAACAACAATATCAGCATCACCCAAAGCAATAGTTTGAGCAGCTAACATAATCGATTTCATACCTGAAGCACACACTTTATTTACAGTAGTACAAGGAACCGTATCTGGAATACCAGCATGAATAGCAGCTTGTCTTGCAGGTGCTTGCCCTAAACCAGCCGAAACTACATTCCCCATAAAAACTTCTTGTACTAAACTTGGATCTAAATTTATTTTATTTAATGCACCTTTTATAGCAGTTGCTCCTAAAATTGTTGCAGGTATTGTTGATAAACTTCCCATAAAACTTCCAATAGGGGTTCTTGCTACAGATACTATTACTACATCTTTCATACACTATAATTTATATGTTTTCTTTGTTTTAATTCAGCTGCTAAATTAACCATTTTAAATCAAAAAGAAATCTTAAATACAGGTGTAATTTTTTGCGTTCGTATATTTGCAGTAAGTTTGTGTAAATAACAAAATTTTTATGAGCGAATTTGTAAATAAAATTTATAGAAACAATACAATTATCTATAAGGTAATTTTGTTTTTAATTACTACAGTTGCTATAGTGTATTTATTTCCAAAAGGAGGGCAGTTTAAATATGATTTTAACAATGGCCAGCTTTGGAAATACGATAACTTGTATGCCACTTTCGATTTTGCAATTCAAAAGACAGATGAAGAAATTGCCTCCGAAAAGCAAGAAATAAAAGCGAATTCTAAACTCTATTTTAACTATAAAACAGATGTTGTATCAAAAGTAAATGAAACTTTTAAAAACAGAATAGGGATATTAAAAGTAGAGGATTCTTTATCGATAAGTGAAATAAATCGTCTTGAAAAAATTGGTGAAAGTATTATTAATAAAATATACAATTCAGGTTTTTTAGAAGTAGCCAGTGAAAATGTAGTTTCGGAAAACAATCAAATTGTTGCTTTAAAGAAAGATAATCAAGTTGAGGATATTTCCTTTAAAAACTTATTGACTTCTAAAGATGTCTTAAAAATAATTAAAATTAATTTAGGAAAAGAACCTTATAGTTATGGACAAAAATCGCTCTTAAATATATTAGCAGGTATCGTAAAACCAAACATTTCGTTCGATGAAATTTATACCGATAAAGTTATTGAAAACGAAATTAGTAAAATATCCTATACAAAAGGTAAAGTAACAGAAGGCGAATTAATAATTTTAAAAGGGGGTATTGTAGAGGGTAAAAAACTCGCTATCTTAAATTCTTTAAAAAGTGAATCTGCCTCAAAAGTTTGGACAGATTCTAATTATAATTGGATTGTTTTCGGGTACACAATTTTAGTGTCTTTAGCATTGCTGATGTTATTATTGTTTCTACATAAATACAGAATCGAAATTTTTGAAAACAACAATAAAGTAACCTTTATATTTTTTAATGTGTTTGCAATCATATTTATTCAAACATTGGTTATTAAATATAATGCTGATTATTTGTATGTAGTCCCTTTAAGTATCTTACCTATTATAATCAAAGCTTTTTTTGATGCAAGGTTGGGGTTGTTTACCCATGTTTTAACGGTACTGTTGTTAGGATATATTGTTCCTAATAGTTTCGAATTTATTTACCTACATATTATTGCAGGAATTGTTACCATACTTACAGTTTCTGAATTGTACAAAAGAGCAAATTTATTTATATCTGTTGCACAGATTACAGGTATTTATATGATTACTTATTTTGCTTTCTCAATTATAAAAGAAGGCAATGCATCACAAGTAAATTGGGATTATTTTATTTTATTTGCCATGAATGGTTTGTTATCCTTCTTGTCAATTATTTTAATTTATATGTATGAAAAAGTTTTTGGGCTGGTTTCTGATGTTACCTTACTTGAGTTATCGAATACAAATACAAAACTGTTAAGAGAGTTAAATGAAAAAGCGCCAGGAACCTTTCAACATTCTATGCAAGTTGCCAATTTAGCAGAAGCTGCTGCCAATGAAATAGGAGCCAATTCTATGTTGGTAAGAACAGGTGCATTGTATCATGACATTGGTAAAATGCTAAACCCTATGTATTTTATAGAAAATCAATCTACAGGTGTAAACCCTCATAATGATTTATCGCCAAGAGACAGTACTAAAATTATAACAGATCATGTTATAAAAGGTGTAGAGTTGGCCAAGAAATACAATTTACCAGATAGGATTATAGATTTTATTAGGACACATCATGGAACAAGTTCTACCTATTATTTTTATAAAAAAGAGCAAGAGTTAAACCCAGATACAAAAGTTGATATTAAAAACTTTCAATACAAAGGCCCAATTCCTTTCTCTAAAGAAACCGCTATTTTAATGATGTGTGATACTGCAGAAGCTGCTTCAAAAAGTATAAAAAACCCTACAGCGCAGTCTATCAGTAATTTAATTGATAAAATTATTGATAAACAAATGGCAGATAATCAGTTTTTAAATTCCGATATTACTTTTAGAGAAATCAAAGTGATTAAAAAAGTTATCAAGAAAAAATTGATGAATATTTATCATTTACGCGTAGAATATCCTGAATAAAAAAAATATAGAAAAAAGTTAAAAACCTCTTGGTAAATTGTAATTCTAATATTACATTTGCACTCGCATTTTTAAACAAATGCAAATAAGTTCAAAAAGTAGGAGAGGTGCCAGAGTGGTAATGGAGCAGATTGCTAATCTGTCGACGGGTAACTGTCGCCAGGGTTCGAGTCCCTGTCTCTCCGCAAAGATTAAAATAGCAAAGAATATAAGTTTATATTTAGCAATAAATAATAATTTATTTTCGGGGTGTAGCGTAGCCCGGTCATCGCGCCTCGTTTGGGACGAGGAGGTCGCAGGTTCGAATCCTGCCACCCCGACACTGTTTTCGTAGAAACATTAAAACTACGGGCTCTTAGCTCAGCTGGATAGAGCACCTCCCTTCTAAGGAGGCGGTCGGAGGTTCGAATCCTCCAGGGCTCACTTAAAGCTTCACAGAAATGTGAGGCTTTTTTGTTGTTATAAACTTATGTAATATTCAGTGCTTCCAATTTAAAAGAGTTACACATTGTAAGTTCGAGTAATTTTTGATAAAAAAAATGTATCAAGAGCTATTTTAAAAACTAAAACTTTTGGCGATTTTATAAAAGAATTAAATAAAGCTATCAAAAACAACAACAAAAACAATGGGGATAACAAGGGGGTTAAACCCCTTGCAAAAAAAGACGAATTTGAGTGGTTAGACCTTTTTGAAGAAAACAAACAAAAAGCACAAGCCTTACAAACCCAAATAAACCAAACAGACAAAGAAATAGACCAAATGGTTTATGAATTATATGGTTTAACTGAAGATGAAATTGCAATTGTGGAAAATTCGTAGGTCATAGAGTTTATGAGGCAATCAAAAAAAAGAATTGAAAAAGAAAAAATATTAAAAGATGAAATAAATTAGATGCTTTGGGTTGCAATACTCATACGCTACTAAATTTAATAGCATCGCTTTTGTATGTGTTTCAAAAACACTTGTTCACAGCACTTCATTGATTTTAGTCTATAAAATAAGATTATTTTAAGAATATTTTAACTAAATTTGACTTATAAAAAAATTGTAACTTAACTTAAAACAAGACTTATTGTAATAAAAATAAAGTCTCTTTTAGGTTATTTTTAGATTGCTCTTAAAAAGATATGAAGTTTCAAAAGAATTTACTCATTTTACGAAATAAGAACCTTATACTTTTTGCTGTCATAGTATTTGGTTGTATGCTATTAAAATCGTACGCCCATCAAAACACGGATGTTAAAGGAGATTTTTCATACAATCCTTCAGCAACTATAACCTCTGAAACTAACGTAACTTGTGAAAGAGAGTTTGTGGTGATTACGTTTGAAGGTTCAGGAGGTATAGCTCCTTATACTTTTACATACACTGCAAATGGTGGGGAAGCACAAACAATAACCTCTAATGATTTAGGAATCGCAGAAATTAACTTTAGAGAAGTTTTTGCGGGTACTTTTAACTATAAATTAACCAGTGTTACAGATGCTGATTCTCAAGTTACTCAAATAACAGACCAAGAAGTTAGTATTCTTGTAAACGCCTTGCCAGAAGTAAGTTTTACCTTCGATAAAAATAATGTTTGTGCAGGTGAACTTATAACCTTTACGCCACAAGTTTCTGGGGCAGGAGGTTTTAAATATCTATGGACGTATGAAGATGGAGTTACTTCTGAACTAGAAAATCCTTCGCATTCTGTAGAAGCTTTAGGATGTTCAACAGAAGATCAAACATTTAGAGTTACTCTAAAAGTAACAGACAAAAATGGTTGCGTAAATTCAGTAGTTAATTTTGTAACGGTTACTCCTAAACCAGATCTTGAGTTTTTTGATATCGATGAAAACGATTTTAATAATTGTGATAATGCCTCTATTGCCAATCCTAATTTTACGGTGAATGTAGGTAATAAATCAAAATCTCCTTGTGTTGATTCTTATGCTATAGATTGGGGTGATGGAACTACAGAAGACTCCATAGAATTTCCGATTGCACATACATATACAGAATTGGGCATTTTTACCATGAAAGTAAGAGGTCTTGGAGAAAATGGTTGTTTTAGTGAATTAGAGTATCAAGTAATCAACATTAGTCATCCTGTAGGAAATCTTACCAACCTTGTACCTACCAATAATGTTTGTTTAGCGGATGCTGAAATGGAGTTCGAAATTACAGACTGGGAAACGAATTGGCCAGAAACTTTGTATACTATTGATTTTGGGGATGGTTCAGACACCAAAACATATACACATGCTGACCTGCAAAATAACAACAAATTTAATCATGTGTACCTTAATGGAAGTTGTACTGAGCCAAATGGCGAATTTATAGCAACCTTAACTATAGAAAATGTGTGTTCTACCACTGAACGAACCCTCAACAATATTAAAATCTTAGAACCTTCAATAGCGGAGTTTGAGGCACAAGAAATTGCCTGTATCAATAGTGATGTAACCTTTACAAATACCTCTTTTATAGGAGAAAATGACGAGTGTAACAAAGTAGCAAACTTTACTTGGGATTTTGGAGATGGTACTATTAAGAATGATACTAATGCAAGCACAGCAAACAATCAAACACATCAATATACAACTTCTGGAACGTATACAGTTACGTTAACAGTAGATACTAAATGTAATACAGATGTTTTTACAAAGGTTATTTGTATTGAAGAGGTAAATACACCAACATTTGATACAAATGAAGATGCTGGTTGTATTCCATTAAATATAGCAGTTACGAATACAACTACAGTAAATACAGTTTGTAGTACTGCTAGTTATGAGTGGGAAGTTGCGTATGCAGCTACTAATTGCGAGACAGTTGGTTCTTGGACTTTTACAAACGGAACAGACAAAAATTCAGAAAATCCACAATTTTTATTTACAAATGCAGGCTTATACACACTTACACAAAAAATAATTACGGGTTGTGGCATTGAAACAAACTCTAAAGAAATTGAAGTAAAAAAACCATCTACAGTTAGTATTGATCCTATTACCAATGGGTGTGATAATCTTACTATAAATCCTTTAGCGAACATTCAACATTGTACTTCTAATACAACAGATGTTACCTATAATTGGACGTTTACAGGTGGTAATCCTTCCACTGCAAATACTTTAGATCCTGGCAATATTGTGTATGACACTCCTGGAACTTATGAGGTAACTTTAGAAGTTACGACAGATTGTGGAGTCTCTAATTTGGCAACCCAAACTTTTGAAGTTCTAGAAAAGCCATTGGTTACAAACACGAATTTAACGCAAGAAATATGTTCAAATCAAAATACAACAGCCATTGATTTGACCTCTAATATTGCCAATACAACCTATTCTTGGTCTGCTGTGGCTTCTGATGGCATTTCAGGTTTTATAGCAAATGGAACTACAAATGTAATTCCAAGTCAAATGTTTATCAATAGTCAAAATACAAGTGGTGAAGTTACTTACACAATAATTCCTTCAAATAATGGGTGTGTGGGAGATGCTGTAGCATTTGTAGTTACTGTAAATCCTGCTCCAAGAATTACATCACAACCCTTATCTTCAGAAGTTTGTCAAGGTAGTGAAGCGAATCCTCTAGAAGTGGCTTTTGAAAACGGAACAGGTACTGCAACCTATCAATGGTTCTCCAATACAACCGATATAAATTCTGATGGAAATTTAATTTCTGGAGCAACTTCTAGTACATATAACCCACCAACTGACAATGTAGGTGCATTATTTTACTACGTAGAAATTTCTTTTTCAGCAGGTGCTTGTGTTGAAATTGTTTCAAATACAGCTCTTGTAAATGTATTAGCACAACCCATAATTAATCCCATAGAAAGTGCTCAAAATTATTGTATAGATGATGCTTCAACACCATTACAAGCCACTTATTCTGGAGCAGAAGGAGTGGAGGTAACGTATCAATGGTTTTCAAATACTACAAATTCAAATACTTCAGGAAACCCTATTGATGCTGAAACTTCGAATACATTCAGTCCACCTACAAATGCTGTTGGAACGAGCTATTATTATGTGGAAATTTCATTTTCTAGTGGTGATTGTAATACCATAATTTCAAACACAGCAAGTGTTGTTGTAAATGAAACTCCTATAATTGCTGATGCAGCAATAACAACGAATAGTAATGAGGCATTTACATTCAACCCAAATTCAGTTTCAGGAAATACACTGCCAAACAATACATTATATACATGGACTGCTCCAAGCTTTAGCCCTTCAGGCGCAATTATTGGGGCTTCTGCAGCAGCAACTCCTCAGCAGTTCATCAATCAAACATTAGAAAACACAACCAGTTCACCAATAAAAGTTACGTATTTGATAACGCCAGCAACCGCAAATTGTACAGGAAATCCTTTTGTCCTAGAAGTTACTGTATTGGCAAATATCAGTGCAAATGCTATAGTGCTTCCTGCAAGTTGTTTTGAATCTAATGATGGTGCTATTACAACCAATATATCAGGAGGTGTTCCTTTTGATGCTGGCAGTCCTTATCAAGTTTCTTGGTCTGGACCCAATGGTTTTTCTTCATCAGAAGCTTCTATTGCAAATTTAACGGCTGGTCAGTACATCATTACTATTAAAGATAAAGACGGTAATACTGCCATAGAAGAATTTGCAGTTACGCAACCAGATAATTTGGAAATAACAAAGGATTTAGAGAAAAATGTGTCCTGTTTTAATGGCAATGATGGTATTCTCGAAGTTACAATTAATGGAGGTACAATGCCTTATACATATAATTGGACCACTACAAATGGAAGTGGAATTGTAGCGAATCAAAAAAATCAAAATACATTAACCAAAGGAAATTATACTTTAGAAGTTATAGATAAAAATAACTGTGTAACTTCAACAAGCTTTGTAATTACAGAGCCTGAAGAAATCGAAATTACCTTGCTTGATAAAAAGGATATTGTATGTTTTGGAGATGCAGAGGGTGCTTTAGAAGTTGCTGTTTCTGGAGGCGTAAAAACAGCAATATCATCAGGTGTTTTTGATTATGTGTACACTTGGTCTGGTCCAAATGGATTTACGAGTTCTTCAAAAAACATCGATAATTTAATAGCAGGAAATTATACTTTACTAGTAACTGACGATTTGGGTTGTACTGCAAACGCTTCTTTTACAGTAAATCAAACAAATCAAATTACTATTGATGTTGTAAAAACAGATGAAAGTTGTTATCAAGAAAATGATGGAAGTATAGAAGTAACACTAACAGGAGGTACAGCACCCTATACGTTTACTTGGAGTAATGGTGCAACAGGTTTATCACAATCAAATTTAGCTCCAGATACTTATACTATAATTGTTACAGATGCTAATAATTGTACAGAACAAGCATCTATAGTAATTAACGATGCCATTTTTTATATTGAACCTACTACAACACCTATTACTTGTAATGCAGCAAATGATGCTGCTATCAATTTGAATTTAACTGGTGGAGTTGAACCAATTTCTATTGTTTGGAGTGATGGTGCTACAGATGTTACAGAGAGAACTAATCTTGCAGCAGGCAGTTATACTGTAACATTAACAGATAGCAACCCAACTCAATGCCCTATAGAAGAAACCTTTGTCATTTCAAGTCCAAGCCCAATTGTTGTTACAGAAACAATTATTGATGCAACAGATTGTGCTATAGAAAATAGTGGAAGTATTAACTTGGAAGTCTCTGGAGGTGTTGCTCCTTATTCTTTTTTATGGAATACAAATGAAACTTCGGAAGATTTAAATGCTATTAGAGCAGGAGTGTATTCAGTTCAAATTACAGACGCAGTTGGTTGTATTTTTACAGAGCAATACACTATTTTTAGGCAAGAACCTTTAGATGTTTTGGTTGATGAGGTAATTTTAGAAGATTGTGATTTAAGAAAAACTAGTAAACAACTAACTGCAATTGCTAGTGGTGGTTTTTCACCTTATACTTATGTTTGGTCTTCAGGCACCATTTCTGGAGAAGATAATAATATCATGATTACTTCAACAAATGATATGTATTCAATAACCATTACAGATAGTGCAGGTTGTTCCATACAAAAATCTTTTAATGTGGATGTGCCAACCATTGGAACTACAGATTTTAATTATAGTTCTTTTGCGTTTGATAATTACAATTTACTATCCATACAAGACCCTATTCAGTTTACCAACTTATCTACAGGAGATATTCGTGGAATTACTTGGAATTTTGGCGATGGAAGTCCAACAGTAAATGATGAAAACCCAGTTTATACCTATGCTAAAGAAGGTTTTTATACTATAACTTATACTGTACAGTATGAAGCTGGATGTACTTATACATTAGAAAGAAATATAAACATAACCAAAGGCTATATTTTAATAACACCAAATTCTTTTACACCTAATGGAGATGGAATTAATGAAAGGATGAAACCCGTTCATGAAGGGTTTTCGGAAATAGAAATCACAATTTATACGAGTTGGGGAACCAGGGTTTATTATGAAAAAAGTTTAAATTTAATGGGTTGGGATGGTTTTATTAAAGGTTTACCAGCTGAAAATGGGAATTATGTAATTGTTGTAAAAGGGCTTACTTTTTACAAAGGAGAAATTATGGAATCTATACCTTTTACACTAATAAAATAATATGAAGAGAGTTCTTGTTCTATTTTTTGTTTTTACAAGTATGGTTTGTTATGCTCAAGATGTTATTTTTTCGCAAGCATTTCTTGTACCAGAAACTTTAAACTCTTCATTTACGGGTTCTTTAAGGAGTACTAAAGTTGGCTCTTTGTATAGATCTCAATGGAGAAACAATGCATTTAAAACAAACTCGAATTATGCTTTTTTTGATACTTGGTTAGAGCGTTATAAAATAGGAATAGGAGTTAGTTTCTTAAATCAAACAGAAAGTATTTCTAGCTATTCTTTTAATCAAGTTAATTTTAATTATTCAATGGCATTTCAGTTAAATGATACGTGGTTTTTTAGGCCAAGTATTTCTGCTGGTTTGGGATTAAAAAATTATGGTTTTCAAAATTTACTACTAGGAGATCAAATTAATTTGAATACCTATGCAATTAATACATCAAGTATAGATCCTGCTATACTTCGTAGTCAGCGAAATTTTTTCGATTTTAATTCTTCTTTGCTTTTTAACAATGCTGATAGTTGGATTGGTTTAACTGTAAGACATTTAAACAGACCTAATATTTCTTTAACCGAAAACGGAAATGTTCCATTAGACATGTTTTGGTCTGTACATGCAAAATATTATCTTCCACTGTTAGAAAATGAGAGAACATTGTTTAATAGAAAAAGTAAAATATATTTACTCTCTAATTTTATGATGCAAGGGCCTTATAATCGATTAGATGTTGGTGGGCAATATGTTTTTGAAAATCAATTTTCTTTAGGAATTACTGCAGGTTTAACACCTTTAAAAGATGAATATACAACGTCTTTAGTAAGCGCTGTAAGTACTTTTGTAGGTTTTAGATGGCAAGGCTTTAGATTTGGTTATTCCTACGATTTTAATACAACAAACCTTTTAAATACTGGTGGTATTCATGAGTTTTCTGTCTCGTATGATTTTGACATCAATATGAGGGCGCTCAATAGATATAAATGTGTTTCTTCTTTTTAAGTCTTTATCAGATAAAATTTTAAAAAATTAAAAATGCTAGGTTTCAAAAAAGATGATGTTTTATTGAAGGCGTTTTCGATTCGAATATTTTTTTTAGCTATGCTTAATTGATCCTTGCTCTAAAAGTTTTATAACAAATTAAGACCGAAGGCTGTTCATTAAAGAACATATATATTTAACGATTTAAAGAAGCAAAAAGCATCAGTAAAATAGTTGTTTTTTATTAATTTACTTATTTTAAGCATATTGCTTATTCGTTTATCTTAAAATATTTCTTATATTTACAAAACAATTACATAATTATTAATTCTTAATTCCCCCAATTATGAAAGCGAATAATATAAAACGCATACTTATAGTATTAATCTGTTCACTAGGTTTATACTCTTCAGGAAACTATTTAATCGGAATGTCTTACATCGATACTTTATTTGATGGTTTGAATGTGATGGTATTTTTTACATCATTCTTTCCGTTTTTAATAGTAACAGTTGCTTTAACAAGAGATTTTTTAAGATCATTATCTAGATTAGTTCATTATTAAAAATCTAAAAGTAAATTCGATTCTTAAGAGTAAAAAGTACTTAAAAAGTTCATTTTTTCAACTAATTTATCAATTTAAGCAAATTGCTTAGTTTAAAAACTTTAAATATTTCTTAAATTTACCAAATACATACAACACATAATTATTAATTCTTAATTCCCCCAATTATGAAAGCGAATAATATAAAACGCATACTTATAGTATTAATCTGTTCACTAGGTTTATACTCTTCAGGAAACTATTTAATCGGAATGTCTTACATCAATACTTTATTTGATGGTTTGAATGTTATGGTATTTTTTACATCATTCTTTCCGTTTTTAATAGTAACAGTTGGTTTGACAAGAGATTTTTTAAGATCATTATCTAGATTAGTGCATTATTAATTCATCTTTAATTTTTTGAATGATTAAATTGTAAGAAATACTTATATACATAATTATTAATTCTTAATTCCCCCAGTTATGAAAGCAAATAATATAAAACGCATTTTTATAGTATTCATCTGTTCTCTAGGTTTATACTCTTCAGGAAATTATTTAATGGACATGTCTTACATAGATACCTTTTTTGATGGTTTCAATGTCATGGTATTTTTCACTTCATTTTTTCCCTTTTTAATTGTATCAATTTCTTTAACGAAAGCATTTTTAAAAAATATCCTAAGATTTTCTCACTAATAGTGTTTAGTGAAGCATACTTATATATCAATAAAAAATACCCCGAATATTAAAGTTTAAATAGTACATGCTGTTTTTATTTTAGTAACCCCTAAATTTCAAAAAAGCTTCACAACAATGTGAGGCTTTTTTTTTACCTTTTTATTTTAATTTATTGTTTTTAAGCATATTGCTTATTTAAAAACCTGTAATTGTTCCTTAACTTTACAATATATTTAATAATCATAAATTTCCCCCAGTTATGAAAGCAAATAATATAAAACGCATTTTTATAGTATTCATCTGTTCTCTAGGTTTATACTCTTCAGGAAACTACTTAATGGACATGTCCTACATAGATACCTTATTTGATGGTTTCAATGTCATGGTATTTTTCATCTCATTCTTTCCCTTTTTAATTGTATCAATTTCTTTAACGAAAGCATTTTTAAAAAATATCCTAAGATTTTCTCACTAATAGTTTTTAGTGAAGCATACTTATAAACTAATAAAAAATACCCCGAATATTAAAGTTTAAATAGTACATGCTATTTTTATTTTAGTAACCCCTAAATTTCAAAAAAGCTTCACAGCAATGTGAGGCTTTTTTTTGCATAATTTAGGCAGTATTTCACTTCTATAAACTTTGAAAAGGAATGGTTTTAATGTAATTAATTGAAAAATAGAATTATTTAAAAAAAGATAACGAAATAAATTATTGATTCACCTAAACATTAGCTTCACTAATCGAAGTTTCATAGTAGCTGTTGTTAAAACCTTTATTTTTGACATGTGTTAGATGCACATTATATAAATTAATACCCTTACTAATGAAAAAAATAAAGAATATTATAGTAACAACATTAATATTAATTGGTCTTTTTGCGTTCAAAAAAGCTGAGGATACACCAATATTATTAAAAACTGCAGAAAAACAACAAATAATTAAAATACTTTCAGCTCAAGAATTTGGTTGTAGACCATCTTCTGAATTTAATATTTATGTAGAAACTACTTTACTAAAGAAATATAGAGGATATGCAAAAATTAAGGCGAAAGTATTTGTTTTAGATAAACTTTCTAATAAAAAAAGTATGTTAGTAAGTGAAGATGTACTAGTTGCCAATTATAAAGATTCATATTTAAATTATAATAAATTAACAGGTAATTCAAAAACAACTGAATTACAAAATGGAGATATTATTATTAACGAAAATGAGAATACCACTTTTAAATTAGAAGATCTTTTGAGTTATGACTTTATTTATAATAGATATACCATAGCAACAAATAAGTTGTTAAACATTTAATCATAGTTTTAATCAAAACAATACCCCTAAAAAGCTTTACAGAAATGTGAAGCTTTTTTTCTTTTAACTAGTAATTGTGTACAACATTGCTTCTTTTTAATACGTTAAGAACCGAGTTTAATTGGTGAGATTACTTTATAAACTTATGATTTATGAAACTTTGATTTACTATAGTTGCTTTCATAAAAAAAGGTGGAATTTTAAAGACCACCTTTTTTACTCTTAAAAACATTGAACTCTTAGATACTTCCTCTTCTTCTTGTTGTTGTATTTTCAGAATTGTTATTTCTGGTATATTCGTTTCTTTTACGATCTACTTTTTTATCAGTAGTTGCTTTTCTCCTAGTCTCTGAGTTTCTAGAAGTGGTTGCATTTCTGGAATTTGCAGAAGAATTTCTTTTTATGGTACTATTTTGATTTCCGTTTCTATAAGTATTAGAAGCACTTCTGTTAGATGTAGCTCTATTATTAGACGTTGCTTTTCTATAAGAATTAGTATGGTTTCTCACAAAAGTTTGTCTGTTATTAACCACTGGTTTTCTTCTTTTTAAAATTGTACTGCGCTTTCCAATATTGGCATTTGGTCTTGCTCTATAATAATAAAAATTATTGTCTTCCCTAAATTGATGATAGTTGTTTCCAAAATCGTTTCTAAAGAAATAAGCATCATTATACTCACAAACATCACCAAAACTAACATTAAATCGGATGCCATTATTATAATAGAAATTTCTAACATTTCCATAAAAAACAGGAGTATTCCAATGGTTGTATCGAACTCTTAAATCGCCAACATTGGTTAGCAATCCTCTACTATATCTAATTAAAACACTACCAATTCTAGTTACATTTCCTCGTCTATCATATCTAATAAAAACGTTGCCTACGTTTGTAATTCTGCCTCTAAAATCTCTGTTTATTCTAATTCCTCTGTTATTAAAGCGCGTATCAAAATCGAATTCACCGTTTGTAAATACAAAAAACTCTATACCTCTTTCAAAAAAGTTAACAGCGTTGTTATAGTTATCATAAACGTTGTAAGAAGTTTCGTTGTTTAATTTGCTTGATAAAATCTTGCCATCATTCGCTTCAGTAGTTGAAACCATCATGAACATTCCTAATAAAATAAGTATCCCTTTTTTCATAATATATGGTTTAAATATTTTGCCTACTCTAATTGCTTTTCGACATCCGCATTTGTTATAACATTTTCAAAGAGCGTGCCAAATATTTATTTTATAGTTTTCCTACTAAGAAAGATTGGCTATTTTCTTTTGCTAAACAATTGAGTATTTGCTTCTAAATAAATCTTGAATTCTGTTTTTTAATTAAATAATCATTTATCTTTAGTACCTTTAATTATAAAATATTTTAAATGATTATTGCAATCGAAAAAAATTTGCAAAAAGGAGTACAATTATTAAATTCAATTTCAGATGAAGCGTATGCAGATGCTTCTTTTGGACCTTATTATGCAAGTATTGGTTGTCATATTCGTCATATTTTAGATGTGTATTTTTGTATTTTAAAAGGTGTTTCGTCAAAAAAAATCGACTTAACAGCAAGAGATCGAAATATGGAGGTTGAGCTAGCTACAAATTTGGGCATTCATTATTTTAATTCAGTAATTGATCAACTAAAAAATCTGCATCAACATTATGATTTATCTGAATTAGTAGAGGTTACAGACGATTTAGGTTTTGGAAACGAAACTACAACGTACACTTTAGGTAGTATTTTAATGCAAGCACAAAGCCATACAACACATCATTATGCAAGTATTGGGTACTTAATTTATCAATTAAAAATAGCATTGCCAACCACAGATTTTGGTTTTAATCCATCAACTAAAAAGAAAATTAAGGAATAGTGTTTTTTTGGAAAACGTTAACATCTAATTAATGCCCCTTGGTATTAATTTTGTATATTATATAGTTAATTAATAATAATATGATTCAATTAAAAAATATGAAATATACACTAGTAACTTTATTTGCTTTATTGTCTCTTTATACATTTGCACAAAAGCCAGATCAAAGTTTAAAAGGTCCTTTAATATATTCCAATAAAACATACAAAAATAGCAAGGTTGTTTTACCTGTTAATTTACATAAAGATATTAAACCGATTCAAGAAATTGAAGACCCTTATTTACAAAGTGTTTTAGAGAAAGAAATTAACTCAAATAAAACATGGAAACGTTTAATAAAAGGAAAACAAATGTCTGTTGCTATCGTAGATTTAAGTGATAGTACAAATTTTAGATATGCAGGCATGAATGATAATTTTATGATGTATGCAGCCAGCTTGCCTAAAATTGCAATTTTATTGGCTGTTATGGATGCTGTAGATAAAGGAGAATTAGCTTATACCAATGAAGTAAAACAAGATTTACGTTTAATGATTAGTAAATCTAACAACCAAGCTTCTACCAGAAATATTGATAGAGTAGGGTATGAGAAAATAGAAGCCGTTTTAAGATCGCCAAAACATAAACTGTATGATGAAGAAGTTGGGGGTGGTTTATGGGTTGGTAAACGATATGCTGCAGCTGGTAGACGTTATCCAGACCCAATTAAAGGCTTAAGTCATGCTGCAACTACCAGACAAGTTTGTAGCTTTTACTATCAATTAGCATTGGGGAATTTAATTAGCACAGAACGTTCTAAAGAAATGTTGCAAATTATGAAAAAGCCAGCTCTACATCATAAATTTGTAAATACATTAGATAAAATTGCGCCAAAAGCAGATGTATATCGTAAATCTGGATCTTGGAGAAATTACCATTCAGATTCTGCTTTGGTTTGGGGGCCAAAAAGAAAATATATTATTGTTGCTTTGGTAGATTATGATTATGGAGAGCAAACAATTAGAGATTTAGTAAGACCATTAGAAAAGGTATTGAAAAAAAGACGTACTTTGTAGTGAGAAAGATGTAACCATAAAGTGAGAAAATTAATACATAAAACATTTGGACTAAGAGATGGAGAAATCTTCATCTCTTTTTTAATGCAGTTGTATATTTTTATAATTATAACAGTTTTGTTAATTGTAAAACCAACTGTAAATGCCTTATTTGTATCGCAATTAGGTGCAGAAAATTTGCCTTATGGTTATTTATTAGTCGCTTTTATTGCAGTAGCAACCACTTATTTTTATAGCAAGGCAATTCGTGATTTTTCCTTGGTAAAAATTACAGTTTTATCGCTAGTAATTTTTAGTTTAGTCTTTACCATTTTAGCTGTTTTATTAAATTTTAACTTTGTAAATAAATTCATATTATATTTTTATTATGTTTTTGTTTCTTTGTTTGCAGTGGTTGCAACATCACAATTTTGGATTTTTGCCAACATGGTTTTTAATGCGAGAGAAGCCAAAAGAATATTTGGCTTTATTGGAGCAGGAGCCATTGCAGGTGGTATTTTTGGTGGATATTTAACGAGTATTATTGCCAGTAATTTTGGGAAAGAATATACCGTTTTTTTAGCCTCAATTTTATTACTAACTTGTATTCCTATTTTAAGAAAAGTATATACCTTAAGAATACAATATTTAAATACTTTTAAGAGAAAACAAGTAATTGCGAATCAGGATCAATTAGAAAAATCTTCTTTAAAATTAATCTCGAAATCTAAACATTTAAGTTATTTAGCTTTTATTACTGGCATTAGCGTAATTGTAGCAAAATTAGTCGATTTTCAATTTAGTGATTTTGCTAACAAAGCCATTCCTAATTCAGATGATTTAGCTGCTTTCTTTGGATTTTGGTTTTCTACTTTTAATGTTGTGGCTCTTGTGCTTCAATTATTTTTCACCAATAAAATTTTAAACAAATTAGGTGTTTCTTCATCATTATTGGTACTGCCATTAACCATTGGCTTAGGAAGTTTACTGTTTTTAACATTCCCAGAATTGTGGGTTTTGGTGATTATAAAAGGTATTGATGGAAGTTTTAAACAGAGTTTAAATAAAGCTGCTGTAGAGTTGTCTATTATGCCAATTCCTTTGCATATAAAAAACCAAGCAAAATCGTATATAGATGTTGCAGTAGATAGTATTGCCACTGGTTTTGCAGGATTTTTATTGATATTTTTTATCAAAAATCTTAATTTAAGTACTTCTTATATAACTGTAATTATTATTCTGTTTGTTTTTATTTGGATTGTTTTAATCTATAAATTAAGAGAAGCTTACTTTGAATCTTTTAAAAAAAATATACAGAAAACCTTAACTTTTGCTTCTAATGCCAAAGTAAAACCCCAAAAAAGGAATGATTTATTTGATATAAAAAACATCTTAGAAAATGGTACAGAAGAAGCTATTCTAAATATGTTTGATCGACTAAAAGATTACAAACTAAAAGCGCTTCAAAAACCTGTTATTCATCTTTTGCAACATCCATCAAATAAAATAAAAATAGAAGCTATTGAGTATTTAGATTTTTTTGACGACAACAATATTTTAGCAAAAGTAGAGTCTTTAGTCTATGAAAAAGATGATACCTTGGTGTATATTGCTTTAGATTATATTTTGGGGCATTCTCCAAAAACAGAAGAACACTTTTTTAACACATATTTGAATCATAGTGATATTTATATAGCCAATGGAGCATTGTTAACATTGGCAAAACAAAGTCAAAACAATCAATCTTTAGGTTCTTCATATCAACTAAAAGAACGCCTAGAAGAAAAGATAAGATTACATAGTTCTGATGAGGATTTTACTAAAAAAGAGATTATAGCAGGACTACTTTTAAGTATAGCTTATTCTAGAATGACGAATCATTACGATTTTATTACAAAACATTTAAATAATAAGCATCCTTATATTATAAAATTTGCAACCATTGCTGCTGGTATTACTGCAAATGAAGTGTTTATAAACGATTTGTTAAACTTATTAGCGGTTAAAAGACACAGAAAAAGAGCTATAAAATCGCTAAAAAATTATGGACCAAGAATTATAAATGTTTTATTAGACTTAGAATCTAAAGGCGAATTAAAGTCGAAAGTTAAAAAAAATATTCCCAAAATTGTGGGAGCGTTTCAGAATGAAAACGCCGTAAAAATGTTACTTAAAATTTTAAAGAGTAAAGATTCTACCAGTAGGTTAGAGGCTACAAAAGCTTTGCGCAAACTAAAAAGAAAAAATTTAAATATAACTATTTCTAATAGAGTTCTAAAAAATCAAATTTATAAGGAATGTGGTTTTTACGAAGATATTTTAGAGGTTTTAACTTCTATTCAACATACAATTAATAAAGATTTGGTTGGTGAGCTAGAAGAAAATAACAAAACTATTTATGAAGCTCGAAAAAACTTGAGCAATGCATTAGAGTTGGAGTTAAATAAATCTTTTTTAACCTTATTTAATTTATTGAGTTTGTTATATAATGAGGAGGATATTCAAATTATTTTCAAGGCAATGAAGAGCGAAATCAAAGAAGCTAAAATAAATGCCATCGAACTTTTAGAAAACTTGTTAGATAGTGCTATAAAAAATGCGGTATTACCAGTTTTAGAGCATATTGCTGTAGAAGAAGATAATTTAGATGCTACAGTTATTAAAATTCCTTTAATTTCTGAAGCAGAATACTTAAATAAAATAATGACAATTAGCGGAAGTAATATTAGGCATTTTGCAGTAACGTATATTAAAGTTGCCAATAATAGAGCTTTTTTACCAGCATTATTACCATTAAAAAAGTATCGTAATAAAGCTGTTGGGCAGCTTGCTTACGATACTTATATTCAACTTTTAAAGAAAGACTAAAGAATTTTAATTATTTGATTCTTCTTTATCTTCAACATATTTTTCTTCTTTAATTTCTGGTTTGTTAATGTTGGCAGTTTCATTAACAACATCATCAATTTTACTGGCTAAGTACATGTGAGCACCAGCAGAATTTTTATTTAATACATTGCTCATTAAACAGGTAATATATTTTACACCATTATCTTGTTCTACAATAATTACAGAGTTCATATAATTATAAACATTTCCTGCATAACTTGCACAATTTGGGTCTTTAGTTCTATCACACTTATAATAACTTCCAGATTTAAAATACACAGCAGCATCATCTAATCTTGGCGATCTTGCATAACGAATTCGTCTATCTGTCATATACATTAAACGCTTCATTTCTAAACTAGATTCTTTATCGATTACTTTACCTTGTTCTAGCTTAACTAAAAATTTCATTAATCCTTTAGGAGAACCAATACTGCCACCTTTTCTACCAACATATCTTTCTGGAGGTCTTGTAAACATACCCCCTAATTTCCACTCCATTTCTTTAATACCTAAATCTCTTAAAGGTTGGTTTACAACTGTATTTGCTAAGTTTGTTAAAGAATCTCTAGGTGTTTCTTTAAAGTATTTTTCAGCTTTTTCAGCATCTAGATTTGGGTATTCTTGTCCAAAAGCAGCCATTAACATTGCTTCTCTGTACATGATGCTTGCAGCACCATTGTTACTTACAGAAACCATATGATCTAACCATTCAAAAAGCGAAAATTCATCACTGGCAATTACTTGTCTTTTGGTTAATTTATCTTTTTCAATATCGTAAATTGGTATGGTATGATGATCTCCTAAGCCCCAATATCTACTTGTAACTTTGATACTTTTTAAGTATCCAACTCTTTCTTCATAAGAATCTGGACAAATTTTTTGAAGTTGATCAAAAACAGCTAATAAAACAGCCAATTTACCAACACTTCCTGGTTGATATCCTACAGTTTCTCTGTGTTCTGCATAACGTAAGTTTTCAGGATCAGTCATATCCATAATTGCTAAAGAGTAATTTCCACTTGGTGTAATTCTCTTTATTTTTCGATCAAAATCGCTATCAACTACAAATAAATCCTCTACACTATCAGTCGTTTTATTGGTGAGGTGTAATTGAATATCTGCCCATTTTTTATAAGCTCCTTTTGGAATTCGATTGTACTTAACACTGTCTTTCTGGAACTGTCTTATTTGGTATAAACGTTTAATGCCTGTGTATTCATAACCATCAATAGGATAATAGTTCATAAATCCTAAAGACAATAAAATACCAGCAATTAGTAAAATGTATCTTTTTTTCATTATTATAATTTTTCGGTGATTTTTATTTGTTTGTCGTCTGCAATTTTTGGGGTAATGGAGTTTAAATAGTCTGAACTTTTTGCTTGTTTATTTTCCACAAAAGGTCTTATTTGAAACAACCATAATTTATTATTTTCAAAACCAAATTCAACATCAAAAGCTTGGTTTTTATCTTCTGCTTTTTCGCCAATTTTAGCTCTTACTTCTTTCGCTATTTTTCTTATTTCGTTGATATTATCTTCATTCAAAATCTCATTTTCAAACGAAGTAAAGTACTTTTTTGTTCC
This sequence comes from Polaribacter sp. Hel_I_88, assembly GCF_000687935.1. Lineage (NCBI taxonomy): Bacteria > Pseudomonadati > Bacteroidota > Flavobacteriia > Flavobacteriales > Flavobacteriaceae > Polaribacter > Polaribacter sp. Hel_I_88. Next base: position 2,898,004 of record NZ_JHZZ01000001.1, read on the forward strand.
ACCATAATTTGGTAATCTTATATAATCTGCTTGTCTTGCAGGTGCTAACAAAAAGTTTTCGTTTTGGGTGATAAGTCTTGTTTCTGCAGATTGCCCATCTACTGCACCTCCAGCACCTCTAGAAAAAGCAACAGTTAAATCGTTATCTGTACCAGCATTAATTCCTTTGGTAATCATTACTCCAGAATAATCTACATCTACACTTGGTATAATTAAGATGGATGGATACACATTTTCTGGATTCAATAAATACTTTTGTCTCCATTTAAAACTACGTTCTGTATACGCAGATGCCCAAACTCTTTTAATCCCTTGTAAGATTTTGTCTTCTTCTTTAATATTAAAAAGCGTTAAATTCAAACCAGCTCCAGTAAATTCTTTCAAATCTTCCATATTGGTATCACTTCTTAAAAATACAGGCACTTTACCCATCTCATTTTTAAAAGCCGTTTCAAAGTTCTCTTTTAAATCTTTGGTGAAATCAGTATTTAAGTTGATGTTTAAAATAGCTTTATGTAATTTTTCCAAAGAAGTTAACAGATAATTTTCTACTTGTTCTTCTGTGGCTCCTTCTTTTTTCTTTTGATTAGCATTGTAAAAAGTATCGTTTAAATATTGCCAATAACTTTTGCCTTCATTGGGCATTGGTAAGTTCATGTGGGTTTTAAAAACACCAAAAGGAATAATTAAACCTTCTACAACTTGCTCTGGAAAAAGATTTTTTAATTCGCCAAGATTAGCTGCTTTTGGTCCACAAAGTTTCCCAGAATCTGTTGCGTTTACATCTCTCATGTTAATCACTTTAGAAACATCCAAACGTATATCATCAACAGGAACTTCAATCATATTTTTGCTGCGTTCTTTTTTCTCAAACAATTTTTCTTCTTCCGAAGACATATCATTTTCAGTCTTGATAATTACATTTCCTTTATGAGAAACTGCATAAAAAACTTTTTTACCATTGTATTTTTTTAAAGCTGATAAATTTTCATTTGATAAAGCTGCATTCGGAATTCCTAAATTTCTAGCCAATAATTGAACGTGAGAAACTAAATTTCCTTCAGAAACTGTTAATATTCCTGCAACAGGTTTTAAATCTGAAGGCGGATTTTGAAAAATGTATATTTTATTGGTATTCACTTCCACATCATCAGGATTTCCATCAACCACAACCAACTCACCAAAAGCATATCCAGGATTTAAACCTCTAATAGCACTTTGGTTATCAATAGACATTACATCATTATTGATATTCGAAATTTTGGCAACAAAAGTTCCTAATTTACTTACAGTTTCTCCTAAACTTAAAGCGATGCTGTTTCGAACTCTATCATCAATAAAACCATAAGCCAAAGGCTCGAATTTTGTGTAGTTTAAAACATCTTCATTATAATTTGCTTTGATTAAAGAGGCACTCCATTCCACAATACTTCTAGAAACAGTTAACAATTCGTTTAAAGAAGCCACTGTTATTTCTTCTTTATTTGCTTTGTTATTAAGTGATTTTTCTATTTTATCAAATTCCCAGATTTCAATTAAACCACTTCCTAAAGCAGCACAAGTTAAAATTTCAATCTTGTCAATAGTTTCCTGTAAGGTTTCAGTTTCCCAATTTTGGGCTTCAATTAGCAACACATTTTCTATTTGGTTGCTAATATCTAATAATTGTAGTTTATGTTTTGACGATTTAAAATCGTTGATATTTAGTCGAATATCCGCTAAAATATTTGCAGAATTTCTTACAATCTTTTTTGATGAATTATTACTGCTATAGTTTTTAGAAAAGTTTTTAATTTCATCAATTACAAAGGTATTGCCTTTCAAGTTTGCAACTTCTTCATCTATCTTTTTAAAATCTAATGGAGCGTAAAACTGTTCCATAGTTAAAATTAAATTTTGCAACTCTTTTTTCTCCTCTAAAGATAATTTATCCTCTTTTTTATTGATAAAATTCTGCACTAAAGCAATATCTGTTTTTTGTGGATTTCCGTGAATTTTAATTCTAACATCCATAAAGCTAGGAATGTTTTCTGCCAAAATTTTAGATTCACTTCGCATTAATTGTCCAAGATTTGTGTCTCCATTATGGGGTATGTCTTTTAACGCTTGTCTTATTAAATAATAATTTGTTTTTAAAAAAGAATCATTTTTTAAAATAGTTTCAAAAAACTCTTTTCCCCAAGCTTCTTCATCTTCAGATTGTACAGCACCTCTGTAAAATTGCCCTTTTCGTAAAATCCAACCATCATTAATACTGGCTAAATATTTACCAATTTGGTATTGTTTTAGTCTGCTATAATTGTTTTGTTCGTCTAAAAATTCGTTGATTTTAGTAGATGCCAAGATTTCGCCAAAAAACAAATGGTTCGTTTTTCTTAACTCTAAAGCAGACGTTTTAAAACTTGCATGTTGTATGCCTTCAATATCATCTGGACAAGGATCTTTGGCATCTCTAACACTACCATCCTCACAAAACCATTTTATTCTGTAATAGGGGCCTCTAACATCCTCTTTATAAGATTCAACAAGTTCCTTAATTTTTGGAGTTGATAGTTCTTGAGCGATTGTAAATGAAACTGTTAACAAAAATAACAGCGTACATATATATAATTTTTTTTGCATATTTTTTTTGATTGATGAATACAAAGCTACTTTATATTTTATTAATATTTATAATAATTAGGCTATCGAGTTCAATTAAAACCGATTTGAGTTAAAAGTATCTTAATTTATCGATTTTTGTGAAATTACAAGCTATGTTTAGGATGTAAAACGTTTAATTTTTTTGGTATAAGCTCTTAATTCAAACATTTCAGAGATGAATTTTTTGCTACTTTTATAAGGAACTTTATGTTCTAGGTGATTAGTGGTTGCAATTTCGTACAAAGATTTCCAATGGGTTCTAATTGCTTTTAACGCCTCAAAATAAGTAGAATTTTCGCTGTCATAAATATGAGTAGGTTCAGCAATAATGCCATTAATTTCTAAGATTTTAAAATCAGAACCAGTTTCTACCTCAGAAAAATCATTGTACTTCAAATCAATTCTACCATAAAACCAACCAGGAATCGATTTGCTTAAGGCATCAAAAGTAGCCTCTAATTGTTTTGAAATTAAATGATTTCCGTTTAAAAACTTTGTTCCTTTAGAGTGATTTCCAATAACAGAAAGCTGAATAACTTCTAGTTTTTTTGGAATTGATTTTAAGTTGTTATGATGTAATTCAATCAATAAATTAGTATATAATTTGGCTCTTTTATCACTTAAAATAAGTTGATGAAGTGTCGAAGTTCCATCACCAGTAATGGTTAAGAATTTTTTTAAAGTGATGGATGTAATGACACCTTTATCAGTTGTAGGATTTCTCGCATAAAAAATACCACATTCGTTTTTATAAGCAATAAATTCTTGAAGTATAATATCTATCTTATAATTGTTTAGATATTCTTCTAACTCAATTGCTGAATTTATTTTTTTTACCAACAAACCTCTAAAGCCAATATCTGGTTTTGCAATTAAAGGGAATTTTAATTGTTGATGCTCAAGTTTTAAAAGCGTTTCAGTAATTGATGAGTTTTCTAAATGTAAAACACTTTTAGGTCTGTATTTTTTAGGAACTAACTGAATCGTCGCAAACTTACTTTCTGTGCCATTTCCAGAACTTTTTATAAATGGATTGGCAGCACTAAAAAAAGTAGCGTGTTTTGCCTTTGCTGCTAAATAAAAAGCATAAGGCAAATTGGGAATATAAAATAAAGAAGAAGGCCAATGTTCCCATTGAAAAACCTTGTAAAAGTTGCTAGTTTTCAGATGTTATTTGTCGTTAAATATAGCTTTTTGTAAGACTCCAAAAGTTTTAAAACCAAAATATAAGGTATATACTAATAGAATGGAACTAAAACCCAAAATTAAATAAGCAAGATATTCGTTAGATGTTCCTGTAAATTTATCTAGCGCTTTAAAACCCATGGTCATAATAACAGGAGATAATATAAATAATAGGATTAAAATACCAAGTCTTATCAATGCTTTACTTAGTAATTGTTTGTCTGTACTCATAATTTATAATTTAAAATAGCTTCTCTAACATTGCCAAATTTAGCTAATAATTCACTTGCTTTTTCTTGGTTGATATTTAATTCGCTCATCAACATTTTTTCACCTCTTTCTACCAATTTATGGTTAGATAATTGCATATCTACCATTTTGTTGCCTTTTATTTTACCCAAATGAATCATGGTTGTTGTAGAAAGCATATTCAACACTAATTTTTGAGCAGTTCCTGCTTTCATTCTAGAACTTCCAGTTACAAATTCAGGCCCTACAATTACATCAATATTAAATTGAGCAGTATTGGATAATGGACTATTTTTATTACAAGAGATAGAACCTGTAATAATGTTGTTTTCATTACATTTCTCTAAAGCAGCAATTACGTAAGGTGTAGTTCCAGAAGCTGCAATACCCACAACAACATCTTTTTCGGTGATATGATGAGCTTGCAAATCTAACCAACCTTGAGTTTTAGAATCTTCTGCAAATTCAACAGCTTTTCTAATAGCATAATCTCCTCCAGCAATTAAACCTACCACTAATTCATGAGGAACACCAAAAGTTGGTGGACATTCAGAAGCATCTAAAATACCTAATCTACCAGAAGTTCCTGCACCAATATAAAATAGTCTCCCACCTTTTTTTAGTTGTTGCACTATTTTTTGAGTCAACACTTCAATTTGTGGCAAGGCTTTTTCAACAGCGATTGCTACTTTTTTATCTTCGTTATTAATGTTGGTAAGCACTTCTAAAACACTCATTTTTTCTAAATGATTGTAATTAGAATCTTGTTCTGTGATTTTTGTAAAATTCATAATAAACCCATTGCTTTTTTTTACTAGGGGTTTAAACCCCTTGCAGTTAATCTTCCAAATCCACCAAAACCAATGTAAAAGTATCTGTTTCAGCAATATGAAAATAGCCTAAAGGAAAATTTTGCTCGTTTGTAGTGTTAATCATATTTCCTAATAAAGAAGAAGGTACAGTTTCAAAAGGACCACCTCCATCTTGTCCACTTTGTGAAGTAAGAATTCTAAAATACGTATAGTATGGTTCAGATATACCAGATATTTTTATGGTTACAGGTGCAGGTAATACTATATCATCTTCATCATAAAAATAAGAGAAATTGTAATTTACGTCATTAAAAAAACGATCTTCTACTACATTATAAAGATTGTTAGAAAAATCGAATAAATAAAAATTTTGTTCTGGACCAACATCTCTAAAAGCAACTTTTAATTCAGTTTCATTTCCAGAAAATAAAGTTTCATTACCTTGTTCAACATTTGTAAAAGGAGTTGATTTTACTCTAAAAGCTTTGCCTTTATAAGTTTCATTATCATAAATAACTGTTAACTCATATTCTATATTTTCTGCAGGAATAAAATTGTTAACAGGTTCATAGATTCCAGTAGAGTTAGTTTCAGCAAAATTAATAATAGAGTTGTCTGCAAGATTTGTTAAAAAAACAGTGGCACCTAAAGCTGGTGGAATTACTTCATCAAAATAATCTGCTGATAAACTTAATTTCACAACATTTTTGGCAGTTACTGGGTTTTCATCAAAATAAACTTCAAACGAAGCATCAATAATTAATTTTGGTTCTATGGATGGAACATCAATCTCAACCACTTTTTCACAACTTATAAAAAGCGTAACAAAAGTTAAAATTAGTAGTATGTTTTTCATTTTTATTTCTTTAGCAAGGGGTTTAAACCCCTTGTTGTTTTATTTGCAATGGGTTTAACCCCATTGTTGTATTGTTTTAAAATTCAAAATTATAAGTTACAGAAGGGACTAAACCAAAAATAGATGTTTGTACAGCTTCGTTTCTTAATGTTTCTCTGTTTTGTCTAAAATTAATAGAAGCTGCATTTTGTCTTCCATATAAATTATAAATTCCAAAAACCCATTCACCTTTCCATTTTCTATTTTTATTCTTTTCTGGTGTTAAGGTTGCAGAAATATCAAGTCTGTGATACGCTGGTAATCTATCTGCATTTCTTCTATTGTCATCAAAAATGGGTACATTTAAACCTTGTATTTCATATTGGCCAACAGGATAATTGGTAGGTTGCCCAGTTTGGAATAAAAAATTTGCATTGAATGACCATTTTTTAGACAATTCGTAACTTCCGTTGATGGAAATATCATGTGTTTTATCAAAAGGAGAACTATACCACTCACCATTGTTAATACCAGGTTCAATAGCAGTTCTTCCCAAAGTTTGTTGTTCTGATCTTGATAAAGTATAGGCTAAAAACCCTGTAAATTTTCCTTCATTCTTTTTGAACAAAACTTCTAAACCATAAGCTCTTGCTTGCCCGTTTAAAATGATGGTTTCAATTTCGTTATTCGCAATTAAATTGGCGCCATTTATATAATCGATTCTGTTTTGAATATCTTTATAAAATACTTCAGTTTCTAAAGAATAATCGCCATTTTTTATCGATTTAAAATAACCAACAGCATATTGATCTAATAATTGAGGAGCTATAAAACGTCCACTTGGTGCCCAAACATCTAATGGAGTAGGAGAGGCTGTGTTAGAAAGCAAGTGTAAATATTGTGCCATTCTGTTATAACTGGCTTTTACAGAGGTATTTTCATCTAATGTATAGGCCAAAGAAACCCTTGGTTCAAAATTTTGAAACGTTGCTAACGTTTCACTTCTCTTAAAAGATTCTGTGCCAATGGCTTGAGCAGATTCGTATTTTTTAAACTGCTCATTATAAATAACAGCTTGGTTATTCGCATATAAGTTTATTTCATCTTGACCTAAACGTGTAAAATGGCTAAAACGTGCTCCATATTGTAAGGTTACATTGTCGCTAACTTTATGTTCTGCTTCTAAATATGCTGCAAATTCGTTGGCATATTTGTCAATTAATTTTTCTGGCTGGATTCCAGAATCTTCTCTATTTGGAATAATTTCTCCTGGATTAAATTTGATGTAGATATTATTGATTCCATAACTCAATTTAAATTTTTCATTTAAATAATGTTTAAAATCATACTTAAGGTTGAAGTTGGTGATGCCAGAATCCCATTCAAAACCCACAAAATCTAAAATTAAACCATAGAAATAATCAGAATAAATTAAAGATAAGTTCGAGAAAATTTTATCAGAGAAAAGATGATTCCAACGTAAGTTAACTACTGTGTTTCCATATTCGTTTACAAAATTATCGCTAATTCCAAAAATATCTTTTCCAAAATAAGTTGATAAAAAAACGTTGTTTTTATCGTTAAATCTGTAGTTTATTTTACTGTTTAAATCATAAAAATAAGCTTTGTTATCATTATCAAAAAGCGGTAAAAATAAATGAGCATAAGATCCTCTACCAGCAACCACAAAAGAACTTTTTTCTTTTTCAATTGGGCCTTCTATCAATAAACGAGACGAAACTAAACCAATTCCTCCAGTAACATTAAACTCTTTGCTGTTTCCTTCTTTTTGATAAATATCTAAAACAGATGATAATCTTCCTCCAAAACGTGCAGGAATTCCACCTTTATATAATTTAACATCCTTGATAACATCAGGATTAAAAACCGAGAAAAAACCAAATAAATGCGATGAATTGAATACGATGGCTTCATCTAACAAAATTAAATTTTGGTCTGCTGCACCACCTCTAACATTAAAACCAGATGCGCCTTCACCAGCACTGGTAACTCCAGGTAATAAAATTAAAGATTTTATAATATCTGCTTCTCCTAAAACTACAGGTATTTTTTTTATGGTAGCAGCTGTTAGTTTATTCACACTCATTTGAGGCGACTTAACATTTATCTTTTCGATATCTGCTTCAATAACAATTTCAGCTAAACTTTCTGATTCTTCAACTAGTTTAAAGTTTTTTGTAATTTTTTCTTTAAGAGTTAAGGTTTCATTAATTGTGGAAAAACCTAAATAGCTTATTTGTATTTTGTGAGTTCCACTGGGTATGGTTATGGAATAAAAACCATATTCGTTTGTCGTGGTTCCAGCATTTAATTCTGGAAAATATATTGAAACTCCAATTAAAGTTTCGTTACTACTATTGTCGTAAACAGTGCCACTAACTGTAAATTTTTCTTGGCTAAATATAGATATTGATGCTAAGAAAAATAGGAATAAAATTTTTTTCAAATTTATTTTTGTTCGATGTATTTATTGTATTTTTAAACAAAAGTAGTGTTATAATAGATTAAAAAATCATATTTTAATCATAAATTATATCTGCAACTTCAATTTTTTTATTTTTGATAAAATCAAACAGCGTTAATTGTCTTAATATGTAGTAATCTGTCCAAAATTTCTCTAAAGAATTTAAATATTGTAAAACAGACCTATCTTGTTCTTGCAACGCAATATTTAAGTCTGTGATATTTATCTTTCCTAATACAAATCGTTTTTTAGCAATTTCATATCTTTTTAGAGCAATTTCTTGTGCTTTTTTTGCAGTATTTAAAAAATTACGTTGATTTTGCCAGTTTAAAACATGCAAATAAATTTCTTGCTCAAACTCTTGTTCTTGAATCTCTATGTTAGTATTTACCAAATCTTTATTAGCTTCTACCAATTTTCTTCGAGATTTAGAAACACCCCAATCTAAAATAGGAATTCCTAAAGATAATGTTACATTTTGTTGTTGGTTATAGTCATTAAATAAGTTGTTAAACTCATTTCCTTGCTGAGAGATACCAAAGTTTGCTCTCAAACTCATTTGTACTCTATTGTTTCCTCTTACTTCTGCTACATCTCTTTCTGCTTGTAAACGTCTTCTTCTAAACTCTATAACAGCTTTTCTATTTTCTCTTGCTTCTTCTAAAGCTTTTTCTACAGTTACCGAAAATAAGGTAAGTTCATCTGGTGTTGATAAAAGAATGTCTTCTGTATCTAATACTAAATATCTTGATAAATTTTGAGAGGATCTTTTAAAGTTTATTTCGTTGGTAATAACATCATTTTCAGAATTTAAAACCGATAATTCTATTTGAAGTAAATCATTTTCTGCAATTTTACCCATTTTAAATCTTCCTTTAGAAATTTGAAATAAAGTATCTTGATTCGAATAATTAGATTTTGCAATTTTACTTTGAATTTGAGCTTTTAATAAGGCAAAATAACGTCTACTAGTATTAAACGAAATTTGCTCCATCGTTTCAATAAACTCTCTTTTAGCTTCTTCGTATATTAAAGGTTCTATCCTTTTTTGCCATTTAAAATCATTATAAAATAAAGAATTTTGTCTATAATTTAAAGAAAATGGAATTACAGCAAAGTTGGTAGCTTCAAAAGGTTCTGAAACATCTACTCTTTCAAACTGCGAACTTATAGAAATTGTACCACCTGTTAAACCAATATTTTGATTTAAAGACAGTTCCCCATCAAAACGTATTTGATTTGTTCTTCTAAAGCCATCAGAACCATCATCTAAGGTAATTCTATTTACAGAATTTCTGTATTGAGGTAGTGTTGCATCAAACCTTAATTGTGGTAAAAAACCTGCTTTAAATCTTCTATATCTCCAATAACTTGCTTGATTTTGATTTAGCAATGCTTTGTAATCTGGAGAGTTTTTTTGAGCAATATCAATAGCTTCTTCTAAAGTTATTTCTTTTTGAATACCTAGTTGCTCTTGACTAAAAATGGTTATGGTTAGTAAAAAACAAATCGTTGTAAAAATCTTTTTCATAATTATTCGTGTCTAATAGCTTCAATTGGGCTTTTGCTAGCTGCAGATCTAGCAGGAGCAATTCCAAAAATTAATCCAATAAGTGTTGCCACAAAGAAAGAGAGCAAAATGGAACTTAAAGTTAATATGGTTTCAATTCCTGTACTGAGTTCTAAAATATAGGAGGATAAAACACCTAAAACAATTCCTATAATTCCACCACCAATACTTACCAAAACAGATTCTGTTAAGAATTGTAAAATAACATCTTCTTGAGTGGCTCCAATAGCTCTAATAATTCCAATTTCTTTTGTTCTTTCTAAAACAGAGGCTAACATGATATTCATAATTCCAATACCACCAATTAGCAAAGAAATACCAGCAATTATACTTAATACTATATTAAAAATTTGTTTGGTTTTTTGTTGTTGTTTTAAAAGTTGAATAGGGATAGAAATTTCAAAATCTACCATATCATTATGCCTTCTTTTTAGCATTCTACTCAACACATCTGCTGTGGCATTTAATTCTGCTGAATTGTTTACTTGAATTGTTAATTTATCTATTTGATGATAATTACCTCTAGGAATTTTCTTTTTTGGTCCTTGTTGATTTCCACTAATAAAAATCATTCCACCACCACCAGTTTCCATAGGCTTATCGCTTATGATTTTGCGGTCTTTATAACGCACTAAAAAAGTAGTAATGGGTATATACACATCTTGATTTAAATCTCGAATACCTAAATTTTCTTGAGCAGTTTCTGAAATAAACTTTTCTTCGATAACACCAATAACTTGTAACCAAACATCTTTTACTTTTATTTGTTTGCCAACAGCACTTTCTCCAGTAAATAGTTTCTTTTCTATTTTTTTACCAATAATACAAACGGGTAAAGAAAAATCTGTTTGTGTATCAGAAAAGTTTTTTCCACTTTCTATTTCGATATTTGCTGTCTCAAAAAAGTCTGAGGAAACACCAATTAATTTTACAGGGCTTTGTCTTCCTTTAGTAATTACATAAGTTTCTAGGATAATTTCTGGACTTACTTTTTTTACAGAAGGTAGATTTTTTTTGATGCTATTCACATCTAACATATCTAACCCTTTAGAAAACCTTTTAGGAGAAATTTCTCCAGCATCAGTTTCATCATCACTACTGTCATTTTCCTCATCATCTGGAATAGGAGTAATGACAATATTGTTAACACCTACCAATTCTAATTGTGCTAAAATTTCTTTTTCTGCACCATTACCAATGGCTAGCATTGTAATAACAGCTGCAACACCAAAAATAATTCCTAAGGAAGTTAAAAGTGTTCTAACTTTATTGGCTAAAATTACACGTATAGCTTCGCTAAAATTAGATTTTAGTTTTTCTATATAGATTTTATCAATCATAAAAAAACTAATTTAATTTTGCTATTTGATCATCATCTAATCCTTCTGGTTTATTTAAATACACAACGTCTTCTGCATTTAAACCATCTAATATAATCACAGAGTCGTTATTAGCATCACCAATTTTAACTTGTTTTTTGGCAACTGAAAAACCAGTTTTTTTATATACGTAGGTTATAGAGTCTTTAGAAAAAACAGCCTCTAAAGGAACACTTAAAACATCCTCTTGTTCAAATGTTAGTATTTTGTTTGAAGTTGTCATACCTGGTCTAATATTCGTGTTAGAGCCATTTAATTTTATCAAGACTTGAAAAACTTTAATATCTGAACCCCTTTTATTTTCACCTACATTAGCTACATCTGTTACAATTCCGTCTATTTCAACATCAGGAAAGGCATCAAACCCAATTTTTACAGGTAAATCTTTTTTAATTTTTCTGATATCAACCTCATTGGCATAGGTTTTAGATTCCATTTTAGTTAAATCAGGAAGTGTTGCTATAGAAGGATTCCATGGACTTATGGAGGAACCTACTTTTTTCTTGGTACCATCCCATTCTTTATGATAGGTAATCATTCCATTTCCATCAGAGTATATTGTGAAAGATTCTAAAAGTTCTAAAAGACTTTTTAATTCTTTATTAATCTTAGATACTCTTGTACCAACTTCCACCATTCTTGCATTTGCTTGTCTTTTTTTAATTCTGTAATTTTCTTTTTTTTCTTTTAAATCGCGCTCTAATTTTTCAAGATTTATTTCTAATTTTCTAATAGTTGCTGGTGGTTCATAAGTAGATTGATTAAGTTCTAGCCTGGTTTCTTCCATGCTAAAGCTTAAATCTTTAATGGCATTTCGTTCTTGCTTTAACGCAAGTGTAGTATCTAATTGTTCTTGTGTATATCTAGATTCTGCAGTTTCTAAATCTAAACGAGCATCTATAATTTGTTCGTTTACATCAGAAGGATCTAATCTACCCACATAATCACCTTCTTTTACGATGGTTCCTTCTGGTACTAAATCTTGAATTTTTATATCACGAAGTCTAAATTTTCTAAGATTTTCTGGGCCATTAATAACCTTTAAGCTTGTGGATTGTGCTTCTCCAGAAGTAATAACTTCACTAACAAAATTTCCTTTTTTTACTTTGGTTGTAAGGTATACTTCTCCATCTGCAGCAGGTGAAAAATAACGATATCCGAAATAAATTAAAACTATTGCTATGACACTTATAATAGCTATTTTCTTCTTGTTCATTCGTTTTTAGTTTGATTAGAATTCAAAACTAACTAAAAAAAGAGTGCTGTAAAGCACTCTTTCTGTTAATATTTGTTATAAATTTTTGTTAAAAGAATCAGTTTAAAATACTGTTTAGGCTCTTATTAGGTCTCATTGCATTATCAGCTAACGTTTCGTTTGGCATATAATAGCCTTCTATATTTACTGCGTTTCCTTGAATTGAATTCAATTCACCAATAATTTTTGTTTCGTTTTTAGCTAGTGCATCAGCAATTTTAGTAAACTCTGCTTTTAACTCTGCATTTTTATTTTGATTTGCTAAACCTTGAGCCCAATATAATGCTAAATAAAAGTGAGAACCTCTGTTATCAATTTCACCAACTTTTCTTGAAGGCGATTTATCATTGTCTAAAAACTTGTCTGTAGCTTCATCTAGTGTTTCTGCAAGTATTAAAGCTTTTTCATTACTATTTGTGTTTCCTAAATGTTCTAAAGAAACAGCTAATGCTAAAAACTCTCCAAGAGAATCCCAACGTAAATGGTTTTCTTCTAAAAATTGTTGTACATGTTTTGGAGCAGAACCACCAGCACCAGTTTCAAATAAACCACCACCATTCATTAAAGGAACAATCGATAACATTTTAGCAGATGTACCTACTTCTAAAATCGGGAATAAATCTGTTAAATAATCACGTAAAACATTTCCTGAAACAGAAATTGTATCTTCTCCTTTTACAATTCTTTCTAAAGTAAATTCGGTAGCTTTTATTGGTGATAAGATTCTAATATCTAACCCATCAGTATCATGATTTTGTAAATATTTTTTCACCTTTTTAATTACTTCTGCATCATGTGCTCTATTTCTATCTAACCAAAATACAGCCGGAGTTTCAGAAGCTCTTGCTCTTGTCACAGCTAATTTTACCCAATCTTGAATTGGTAAATCTTTTGTTTGGCACATTCTCCAAATATCACCAGCCTCAACAGTATGCTCTAACAAAGTTTTACCTGCAGCATCTACAACTACAACTTTACCAGCTTTTGCAATTTCAAAAGTTTTATCATGAGAACCATATTCTTCTGCTTTTTGTGCCATTAAGCCAACATTAGGAACTGTACCCATAGTTGTAGGATCAAAAGCACCATTCTTTTTACAAAAATCGATAGTTGCTGCATAAATACCAGCATAAGAACTATCAGGAATTATTGCTTTTGTGTCTTGTAATTTTCCATCAGAATTGTACATTCTACCAGACGTTCTAATCATAGCAGGCATAGAAGCATCTATAATAACATCAGATGGAACATGTAAATTTGTAATTCCTCTATCAGAATTTACCATGGCAATTTCTGGTCCATGATCAAAAGCATATCTTAAATCTTCTCTAATTTCATCACGCTTTTCTTTTGGTAACTCACTTAATTTTCCAAGTAAATTTCCTAAGCCATTATTTACATCAACACCAATTTTATCAAATGTTTTGCCATGTTTTTTAAATAAATCAGCAAAAAACACACGAACTGCATGACCAAAAATAATTGGATCACTCACTTTCATCATGGTTCCTTTCATGTGTAAAGAAAACAAGACGTTTTTCTCTAAAGCATCTTCATATTGTTCCTCTAAAAAGTCAATTAAAACTTTTTTACTCATTATAGTAGCATCAATAATTTCGCCTTCTAATAAGTCAATTTTTTCTTTAAGAACTTTTTTAGTTCCGTTTTCTGCAATATGGTGTATGCTAACTGAAGTTGCTTTTTTTGTAGTGTAAGATTTTTCATTATGCGCAAAATCTCCCTCTGTCATTGTAGCAACATGTGTTTTAGAATCTGCACTCCAAGCACCCATTGAGTGTGGGTTTTTACGAGCATAGTTTTTAATTGCTTTTGGTGCTCTTCTGTCAGAATTTCCTTCTCTTAAAACTGGATTTACAGCAGAACCTTTTACTTTATTGTAGGTTGCTAAAATGTTTTTTTCCTCTTCAGTTTTTGCCTCTTCTGGGAAATCTGGAATTGCATATCCCAAATCTTGTAATTCAGATATAGCTTCCGTTAGTTGTGCCACAGAAGCACTAATATTTGGTAATTTAATAATATTTGCTTCTGGCTGTTTTGCTAAATCTCCTAAAATTGCTAAAGCATCTTCTACTTTTTGATCTTCCTTTAAATATTCAGGAAAATTAGCAAGAATTCTAGCTGCTAAAGAAATATCTTTTACTTCAATTTCTATGTCAGATGATTTTGTAAAAGCTTTTACAATTGGCAAAAAAGAACGTGTTGCTAAAGCTGGAGCTTCATCTGTTTTAGTATATATAATTTTAGCTATTTTACTCATAAAATTCTATTATTTTGTTGTGGAATAATCAATAAATACTTTCTACGAAATTGTTTTCGTTTAAAGCGGAACAAATTTAAGAATTTTAGATGAGATTTTGACTGTTAATCCTTTATTAATTGATAGGGTTTTTAATGTATTTAGCAATGAAATTAAAGATTTACTGAATAATAAATATCCTTTGTAAAGATAAAAGCCATATCATACAATTTCTTGCAATGATATGGCTTCTGTTGAAATAGTCTTTTACACTATTTTGTACAATTACAAAATAAATAAGAATTGATCCTTATATTTCTTTTTACGGAAATTATAGTTTACTATTTCAATACTTTTAAACTATAATATTATTCTACATAAATTACAAAGTTTTTAATTTTATAATCTCCTTTACAGTTAAAATAATACTTTTAACTAGTTTAAAAATAATTTTATAATAACGTTACTTTTAAAATTTACGATTTAATTTCTAATAATTTTCGAAGACTAAAAGTTTAATTAAATGTAAATATTGGTTAAATTTACGAATGATTTGTAAAGTAACCAAATATTTAACCATTTAGAAATCAACAAGATATTAACTAGAGTTATAAACATTTGTTCATAAAAAAAAAGTGTTGTAAATTTTACAACACTTTCCTTAAGTTTATTTGAGAAAAAACTATCTTCTTTTTTCAGTAATTCTAGCTTTTTTACCAGTAAGACCTCTAAAGTAAAAGATACGAGCTCTACGAACTTTACCTCTTTTATTCACTTCAATTTTTTGAAGAGAAGGTAAGTTGATAGGGAAAATTCTTTCTACACCTACAGTACCAGACATTTTTCTGATTGTAAAAGTTTCTGAAGTTCCTGTTCCTCTTCTTTGAATTACAACTCCTCTAAAAAACTGAGTTCTAACTTTTTCACCTTCTTTAATTTCGTAATACACAGTAATTGTATCACCAGCTGCAAATTCTGCAAGTTCTTTTTTTGTTACAAATTCGTCTTGAACAAATTTTAATAAAGCTTCCATATGTAATGTTTATGTTTTGTTGTAAAGCAACATTCACGATTTCTTCGTCAGAGGTTAATTTAGCGGTTGCAAAAATAGTATTTTTTTTCAGTTGATAAAACTAAAAAGCATTTATTTTTTAGGTTGATAATCAGTACAATAGAAAACCCAGAACTTTCTGCTTTGGTTTTTATTGATTTGTATGATAATTGGCTCTAATTCAGTTACATTTTTAAAGTGAGCTATTAATAATGGATTCACTTCACCTAACTTTTCGTTACTTTTAAAACGTTTGTCAGAATCAATAAAAAGGGCATTTTTTCCTTTTAAGGTTTTTAGATCATCACCCAAATAATCAAAATGTAAAGCTGGCAATCCTATGATGTTTTGCGCATACACCTTATCCTCCATAAAAAAGTTTAAACAAGCTGATGTTTTATAATTATCATCAGAAAACACAAACGTGTTGGGGTATTTTTCCTGTAATTTTTCAGTTTCTACTGCTAATTCTTTCCAACCAACCCAAGTATCATCACTTTTAATAGGCGCTACATAAAACAATATTTGAATACTAAAAAGTACATGAAAAATGATAGAAATTATAACCTGTACTTTTAATAGTTTCTTGCTGATAAACATACCTGCCAAAATAATTCCTGTAATGTAAGAAGGCATCATCCAATTTAATTTTACCCAATAAATAGGAGTAAGGCTAAAAAAACCAACAAATGTAGGAATGAAAAAAGCTAATAAAAACAACGTTTTTGAACTTGGCAATTTAAATTTTAACAACGCTCTCTTAATGTATTTATACGTAAAAGTGATAAAAATTAAAAACAAAACTGGCAATAACAAAAATAGTTGATGCCCAATAGCGCCAAAAAAATAATTCGAAGAAAATTTAAATTCAGAGATGGAACTTGTTCTTGAAGAAGATTGAAACGCAAAAGAGGCAAAATCGTTTTGATAATTCCAATACCAAACAGGAAATGTGACTGCTACAGAAATTAAGAGCGAAAAATACAACCAAGGAGAAAGTAGTAATTTTCTGTGTTTTTGTGAAAAAATTACAAATAAAATTAATCCAATTTGTAATAAAAGAGCTGTGTATTTGCTGTTAAAAGCCAAGCCCATGGCAATTCCTCCAAGAATCCAAAAGATTTTTTTGTCTTCAAAAATTGCTTTGTATAAACAGATCAAACTTAGCGTCCAAAATAATAAAAGAGGCACATCTGGAGTGGAGTTAAAGGATAAAATTGATATAAAAATAGTGGAAGCCAATAAAACAAACGCTCTTTGTAATTTTTGTTTTGATAAAAAATAAGAGGCGAGTTTATAAAAACTTACAATGGTTAAGGACGTAATAAAAAAGTCAGTAAACTTAACAACAAAAACAGCTTGTCCAAAAATTTCAGAGAAAATTCGCAACAAATAGCCAATCATTCCTGGATGATCAAAATACGATAATGACAAATTTTGCCCATATAAATAATAATAGGCATCTTGTGGCATTAAGCCCATAAATGGTAGTAAAATCAACCTAAAAAGCTGAAAACCTACAACCCAAGAAACGGCTGTATTATTTTTGATGAAATTTTTTAATGTATCCAAAAGGTGCTATTCTAAAATTTTGTCGAAGATACTGAAACAAGTTCAAAATCTTTAAGTTACTTATTTTTAGTCTTCCAATAAATCGGGTCTAATTTGTTCTGTTCTTTTATAGGCTTGTTCACTTCGCCAATCTTCAATCTTTGGAAAATTACCAGATAATAAAATTTCTGGAACTTTACTACCTTCAAAATCGGCAGGTCTTGTATAAACTGGTGGTGATAATAAATTGTCTTGAAAAGAATCTGTTAACGCAGATTGTTCATCGCCAATTACGCCTGGAATTAAACGCACCACAGCATCTACCAAAACAGCTGCAGCCAATTCGCCTCCTGTTAACACATAATCGCCAATTGAAATTTCTTTGGTAATAAATAAATCACGAATTCGTTGATCTACACCTTTATAATGACCCGTTAAAATCAATATATTTTCTTTTAAAGAAAGTGTATTTGCTGTAGTTTGATTTAGTGTTTTTGCATCTGGAGTCATGTAAATTACTTCATCGTACTTTCTTTCAGCTTGCAATTTTTTAATACAATTTGCAATGGGTTCTATCATCATCACCATACCTGCACCACCACCAAATTGCGTGTCGTCAATTTGTTTGTAATTGCCCAAACCATATGTACGTAAATCGTGAATTATAATTTCTGCCAAACCTTTTTCTTTTGCACGCTTTACAATAGAGTGGTTAAATGGACTTTCTAATAAATTAGGAGCTACTGAAATAATGTCTATTCGCATGTTGCAAATGTAAGTTTTTTGAATGTTTTGAAAAGACTTTTTTAGAAATGTGTAAATCTAATACTATCTTGAATTCTATTTGTTAAATAGGTATGTTGGCAGTAGTTTTTATTCCGCTAAAACCTCAATTACTTCAGCTTCTCCGATTTTTCTTGGTCCTTCGTGAAACCACCAAGTTCTTCCTTTTTTTTAGTAACTCCTCAATATTCTGATGTCTTAAAAACATAATTTTTACGTTTTCAGTTTCTCCTCGATAAATTCTGTCTTTTTCAAAGTCAATTTGTCCAATATAGGTTGTCGGAAAGTCATTCGAGTTTGGCAAATATTCATAACGTGGTTTGGGCGATAACCTGTTCCGATTCCAGTTTCACGCCCTCCATTTTCGGTTGAGTATAAAGTCAGTTTAGCTTTTGTGTTTATTATGTCGGAATTCATTAATTCAATTTAGCTTTTATTCATTTTCTTCATAAAGTATGGTTTTGTTAGATTTCTGAATAACATATACACAACAATAATAGCTATAACAATAATAGTTCCGCTTATACTTGTTTTTTCATCAGGAATTCCACCTAAAAGATAGAGTAACGTTCTAATTCCAACCAAAATGGAAAGTATTATCATAATACCGTAAATGAAATTGATAGTTTTCCATAGATATTCAAATAATATTTCTTTGTCGTATTTGTCCAAATTCTACTCGTTTCTCAAATTACTGCCAACGTGTTTGTACAAGATTAGTTGCGATGTAAAGCAATAAAGTTTCTAAATAAAACAAATAATCAAGAAAGTCCACGAGAACTTTCGTTAGTAAGTACAAACAAAGCAATTAATTTTGTATGTTGTTGGGCTTTCGTTTTTTATTTATTCCATAACATTATTTATTCCTATAATTTGCTTTGTTAAATTTTTAAGTTTTGTAAATATATTACATGAGTTTTAGGACAAGGTTAATTATTATTTCTTAATTAATTTACCCTTTTGATTTTTGTCTCCAATTATAAGATTATATAAATAGATGCCACTATTTAAATGCTCAAGGTTTAGCTTTTTATTTTCATTAATTTTTTTAGAAATAATTTTACGACCTTGAGAATCAAACAACTCAAAAGTAATTATTTTAGAGTAATCTGTAAGATTAAATTTTAGTTCATTTATAATAGGATTTGGGTATAATGTTATCTTTAGAGGTTTTGTATTTTTAATACTAAGTATATTTTCTTCAGAGTAATAATAAATTTTCTTCTCTTTATTTATCCAGTTATTATTTGTGTCATCCCAATAATAACGTATATATTCAAGAGGTTTATTGTTTAATTCATCAGTTCTTAGATAACTATATGGTAAAAATAAATCAGAAAGATTATATGATAAATCATAATGGTAGGTATATCTTATACTATAAGTATTAGTCGAATCACTTGGAAATTTAGAAGAACGTTTATATTCAATAAGGTTTCCATTACTGTCATAAATGTAGTCATCAAATTGATTACCATATTCAATTCCATTATCTGTTACTTGATAAATTGTACTTGTATTTTTTTGAATTAGATATCCTTCTGAATTATAAGTGTATTCATATTGTCTACTAATCTCCCATATATTGTCTGTTGAATTCCATTTATAAATAATATCTGATAATTCGTTTCCTAATGAATCATATGTATATTCTGTTTTTAAATTATTTTCCCACTCATTGGTGTCTTCATTTAGACGTGGAGCTAATCTTAAAATCAAGTTTTCATTTAAATCATAGTCGTAACTATATTTATAACTTAATTTCCAAATATTCAAGTCCTTTTCCCATGAATAGCCAGTGGTTAGTATTAAATTTCCTTTTGAATTATAAGTTCTTTCACTTTTTTCATCTAAAACCAAACTATTGGCAGAATCATGCCAACTTGAACTATAAGTTTCAGTTATTTTGTTTTCAGTATTGTAGGTGTTTTCAGTTTTTGTGCTAGGTCTCCAATCAGTACCATTTTTTCCAAAATAAAATATACTTTGTGTTCTATTGCGATTTACATCATAAATATACTCATATCTATAATCATTAAACCATCTAGAAGATCCCCACTCATAAACAGAGGCAGTTAACATATCTCCATTAAAATTGTAGGTGTACTCTACTTTATCGTCAAAATACCAATCTGTACCATTATCCCCATGAGATCTAAAGTATTGTGTTATGTTACCATTTGAATCATAAGCAAATTCCTCTTTATCGTCTAAAATCCAATTGCCAGTATTTGCATCCCAATCATATCTTATTGATTGGTTTAAATATTGTATGTTAAAATCGGTAGATTTTAAGTTTTTATTATTTGCCTTAAATTTAACTATATTCATTAAAGATTTTTTTGATTTTGTATCAATAAACCTAAATGAGTTATTTATTTGCTTTTGAGCATGGGTCTTAAGTGTTATGAATAAAATAATAAATAAAATAATCTTTTTATGTTTCATATTTTAATGTTTAGTCAACCTATTTCAGGAAAGTACATTTTTGGTATGAAGCACAACGTGTTTGTGTATGGATAGTTGCGTGTTTGCGTGCGAGGAATTTCCGAAGGAAATTCAGAAGTAGCAAACGTGCAACGACCTTTTGATTAAGCCAATATAAGCAATTATTTATACACGGTGTGTTTGTTGCACAACACTTGTTAAATATACAGAATTTTCGTATCTTATTGGATGCAAGGCACAAAAATATACCAAGAAAAACTGTTCAATAATTTTCAGTTGAGCAGTCGAGTTCCTAAGACCAATTTCTATCGTCGATTATCTGTAGTTTTAAAGTTAGATTTTTTACGGAATCAGACTAAATTGTACTATGGTAACTGCGGACAAAAAAGTATTGATCCTATCGTTTTTTTTAAACTCTGTTTAGTCGGGTATTTAGAAAACATCATAAGCGACCGTAAGTTAATCGAGCATTGTAGCATGCGTATGGATATCCTTTATTTTTTAGGCTATGACATAGATGAAGTTCTTCCTTGGCATTCTACAGTAAGTAGAACGCGTCAATTGTATCCAGAATCTGTATTTGAAACTTTATTTACTCATGTTTTTAAAATGTGTTTTGATAAGGGTATGGTTAGCGGACACACCCAAGCCATTGATTCAGCTCCTGTAAAAGCCAATGCTAGTATGGACAGTTTAGAACTTAAAGTACCTGCATCAGATTTAGAATCTCACTTAGCTTCTGTGCGTCAAATTAGCGAGCGAGATAAAGCGGTTTATCGCAAAGCAAAAGAAAACAAAGCAAGTTTAGAACAACAAACTATTACAGCCAACAAAAAACAATTAGATAGTATTACTGCAAGAAATAAGCGCTGGTCAATCACACAAGATCATCGTCCAGGGGCAGGTAATAAAGGCTCTAGATACACGAGTAATAAAACGCATTACAGTCCAACAGACCCTGATGCTCGAATCAGCGTTAAACCAGGAAAAGCTAGAAAATTAAATTACATGAGTCAGCTTAGTGTAGACACAGGACATCATGTTATTTCGGATGTTCAGGCTTACCATGCAGACCATAAAGACAGTCAATGTTTAGAAGATATTAGCGAGCGATTATCAAAACGATTAAACAGCTTTGGTTTAGTTTGGGAGAACTGTGTAGCCGACACTGGATATAGTAGTGGTGAAGTATATGCGTATTTAGAAACAAAAGGATTAAAAAGTTTTATTCCTCCACATGGCACGTACAAAGGAGGGCCAGATAATTTTAAATATTACAGCATCCCAGATTTGTATCTGTGTCCATAAGGCAAGGTTATTCCCTTTAAGAAAGTGTTTTTTGAAAGTAAGAATAACACTAAGAAAAAGGAATACAGAGCTTCGAGTAAAATCTGTATAGACTGCCCATTAAAAGGGAGTTGTTTAGGGAAATCGAAAGAGAAAAAGTTTACAGTTACCTTTTATAGAGATGAATATGAACGCAATAATCAAAGAATAAATAGCCGACAAGGTAGGTATATGAAAGGTAAGCGGCAAAGTACTGTAGAGCCTGTTTTTGGAACACTTACACAGTTTCTAGGACTAAGGAAAATAAATACTATCGGAATCAAACAAGCTAACAAAGTAATGCACCTGTCTGCTATTGCTTATAATTTGAAGAAGTATCTAAAATTTGTCAATAAAAAGGTAAAAAGCGGGGTAAAAACCCCACGATTAACCTTTTTATATAAAAACTTCTTTATACCGTTAATTTACTCGGTTTTAAGACCACTAAAATTTAGATTTATATACTGCTAAAATTAATATTAAAAGCATAAAATCATGAGTTTTAACATTAATTACTTGTAAATTATAGGGTTGTGCAACGATTACCGGTGTTGCCATTAGTACTTTTTCTAAATGTCCATTGACAATTTCAAACTGCCACCTAATCCTTCTCTAATTATTCTCATTAAAGTCGAAAGTCTTATGTCGCTCGCATTATTTTCGATTCTTGAAATGTAGTTTTTAGTCGTTCCTACTTTTTCCGCTAATTGCTGTTGAGTTAGTTTCTGCTTTTTCCTTGCTTCTTGAATTAAAACTCCAATTCTGAAAGTCTCGAATTCTTCCTCGAATTTTTCTCGATTTTCAGTTCCTTTCTCGCCATATTTATTATCAATATGTTCTTTCCAACTTTTAGGATTTTCCTTTGTTTTCATAATATTTCTTTTTTAGCATTTCAGCTTTTTTAATTTCCTTTTTTGGTGTCTTTTGAGTTTTTTTCTGAAAACCGCTCAATAACATAATTATATTTCCTTTGTCGAAAAAGCAAAATACTCTGAAAATATTACTTCCAGTTTTTACTCTTATTTCCCAAAGTCCATCTGTTCCAGTTAAATGGTCAAAATATTGTTTGGGAACTATTTTTGTTCTTTCGATTAGTGAAATTGTCCAATCAAACTTTGTCTTAACTTTTGGTTCAAGTTTATTATAAAAGTCCCAAAAGTGATTTTCAAATGGTATTATTTCTCTTTCAAATTCAGCCAATTCTATTTGTATTTTTTAATTCTCAAACAAAGTTACCTAAAAAGATAACATTTTCCAAATTATTCAACAAATTTCATTATGAAGACGAGATTTTTTTGTATTAATGGCAACGTGTTTGTATATGGTTTGTTGCGTGGTTTAAGCACCTAATTTAGCAAATAAAAACCGAATAGAAAATCCGCAAGGATTTTCGTAAGTAGGCTAGAACTAGCAATAAATTATATACGGTGTGTTTGTTGCACAACACTTGTTAAATATACAGAATTTTCGTATCTTATTGGATGCAAGGCACAAAAATATACCAAGAAAAACTGTTCAATAATTTTCAGTTGAGCAGTCGAGTTCCTAAGACCAATTTCTATCGTCGATTATCTGTAGTTTTAAAGTTAGATTTTTTACGGAATCAGACTAAATTGTACTATGGTAACTGCGGACAAAAAAGTATTGATCCTATCGTTTTTTTTAAACTCTGTTTAGTCGGGTATTTAGAAAACATCATAAGCGACCGTAAGTTAATCGAGCATTGTAGCATGCGTATGGATATCCTTTATTTTTTAGGCTATGACATAGATGAAGTTCTTCCTTGGCATTCTACAGTAAGTAGAACGCGTCAATTGTATCCAGAATCTGTATTTGAAACTTTATTTACTCATGTTTTTAAAATGTGTTTTGATAAGGGTATGGTTAGCGGACACACCCAAGCCATTGATTCAGCTCCTGTAAAAGCCAATGCTAGTATGGACAGTTTAGAACTTAAAGTACCTGCATCAGATTTAGAATCTCACTTAGCTTCTGTGCGTCAAATTAGCGAGCGAGATAAAGCGGTTTATCGCAAAGCAAAAGAAAACAAAGCAAGTTTAGAACAACAAACTATTACAGCCAACAAAAAACAATTAGATAGTATTACTGCAAGAAATAAGCGCTGGTCAATCACACAAGATCATCGTCCAGGGGCAGGTAATAAAGGCTCTAGATACACGAGTAATAAAACGCATTACAGTCCAACAGACCCTGATGCTCGAATCAGCGTTAAACCAGGAAAAGCTAGAAAATTAAATTACATGAGTCAGCTTAGTGTAGACACAGGACATCATGTTATTTCGGATGTTCAGGCTTACCATGCAGACCATAAAGACAGTCAATGTTTAGAAGATATTAGCGAGCGATTATCAAAACGATTAAACAGCTTTGGTTTAGTTTGGGAGAACTGTGTAGCCGACACTGGATATAGTAGTGGTGAAGTATATGCGTATTTAGAAACAAAAGGATTAAAAAGTTTTATTCCTCCACATGGCACGTACAAAGGAGGGCCAGATAATTTTAAATATTACAGCATCCCAGATTTGTATCTGTGTCCATAAGGCAAGGTTATTCCCTTTAAGAAAGTGTTTTTTGAAAGTAAGAATAACACTAAGAAAAAGGAATACAGAGCTTCGAGTAAAATCTGTATAGACTGCCCATTAAAAGGGAGTTGTTTAGGGAAATCGAAAGAGAAAAAGTTTACAGTTACCTTTTATAGAGATGAATATGAACGCAATAATCAAAGAATAAATAGCCGACAAGGTAGGTATATGAAAGGTAAGCGGCAAAGTACTGTAGAGCCTGTTTTTGGAACACTTACACAGTTTCTAGGACTAAGGAAAATAAATACTATCGGAATCAAACAAGCTAACAAAGTAATGCACCTGTCTGCTATTGCTTATAATTTGAAGAAGTATCTAAAATTTGTCAATAAAAAGGTAAAAAGCGGGGTAAAAACCCCACGATTAACCTTTTTATATAAAAACTTCTTTATACCGTTAATTTACTCGGTTTTAAGACCACTAAAATTTAGATTTATATACTGCTAAAATTAATATTAAAAGCATAAAATCATGAGTTTTAACATTAATTACTTGTAAATTATAGGGTTGTGCAACGATTACCGGTGTTACCTCTAGTTATTGATTTTCAGTTCCAGTTTTTTGTCCGTAATTAAATTCCGTTTGAGTAAATTCCGATTACGTTTTTCCGTAAAGTTTTTCAATTCCGATTTATTGAGCAATTCCGAAAGTGGCTGAATTCACGAGCAATTCAGTTTCCGCAAACTTGCTAAATTCCGACTGAGTGAAATTCCGATTGTGAGTAAGCAATTCCACAATATTCAATTCAGATTCTGAGTGAGAAATTCCAGCGTTGTGCTTTTCAGTCCAACGTTTTAAAATTCAGATTTCGAGTTAGATTTCCAGCGTTTAGTTTGGCTTTAATTCCGCATTTTTAAATTCAGATTATGTTCAGATTTGAGTGCGTGCGTAATTAGAGGTAACGAGTACCTATATGAAATGTAGCGTTTTTAAAGCTATTATTTTATAGATATTCTATTAGTTCTTAAAAATACTTTAATTTTTTTAATAATAACTAAAGTAGCTATTTTTTATATGGGTTGTTGTGTTTAGTATTTTCCATAATCCATCATATAAATAGTTTCGAGGATCTTCTAAAAGATATCATCACTGACAACCTTTCCAAAAATTCACCTGAAAATACGGAGTCTCGAAGACGCTACAATAGAACGCTTTTCAATGCAGTTTTTCACTTAAATATGTTTTATATGCGTTTTATATGGAACGTCTTTAAGTGAAAGAATTATCAAGTCTCGCTCAAAGAGAAGTCACGTAATACTTGACTTTGTCAATTATTTTCAGTATCTTCAAACTGTATAACGTTTTAACGTTTTGAGAGTGAACTCTCAACGATTTCAATCGTAAAGTTTGAGATCTAAAATATTTCAAAGTTATACCGTAAAACTTCTCACTAGATACGCTTGAAAATTCGAGAAAGTGTATTGAAAATTCCGAAAGTCTATCGATATTAAATACAACTCGTTATATAATAACTTTTATTACGCATATCCCGTAAAATTCACGTGATATGGTACTTTTTATGTTACTGTTATTCTGTAAAGATAATTTATTTATTGTAAAATCTGAAAGGCTTTTTTTTAGGTAAACCTTACTTGAAATTTTTGTGATTTATAGATATGTTGGTTTTTATTCTGATTAATATTTTTTTTTAAATAAAGAAAAAAGTTCAAATTATGCAAGTGAGGTTTATATTCAACTAGTTAACATAAAGCGTAAACGGAATTCTGTAACTTATATTCACAATTTTTCCATTTTGCATTGCAGAAGATTTCATGTTTGGTATTAAACTCATTACCCTTTTTGTTTCAGCTTCAATTTGTGGGCTTGGTTTGCTAAGTTTGGTTGTAATTTTGGTAATATTCCCTTCTTTATCAATCTTAAAATTAATTAATATGCTAAGTTTACCTGCAGATAAACCAAGTCTGTTTGGTAAATCTGCATCAAATTTTTTAGCATAATGCATTTGAATATTTTTACTAAAACATCTTTTTGCGTCTTGAATATCTTTAGAGTTTTCACAGCCCACATAAATAGGGATTCTCTCATAACCAACTATGCTACTTGTATTTATGGTGTTTTTTGAATCTTCAAAAGATAAAATTTGAATTAAATAGTTATTAAAATCGCTTTTGTCTGCAAAATTTAAATTCACAATAGGATATTCTTTAAATTCAGTAATAATTTTTTCGTTTAAAGCTGTAGATCTTGCGTTTGTTTTTATATTGAAAGGTTTGTTTTTTTTATCTAATTCAAAAGAAATTGTTAATCGGTTATGAAACCTATTTAGATTCGATTTTTCAAGTAAATCTTCGCTCAGTTTTTCTTTAAAAAAGAGAGATAATTGATTTTCTGGATTTGGTTTTGTGAAGTTAGAAAATTCTTGTCTTGAATCTTTATAAACAGTTTCTTCGCCTTCTTTATAGTAAATTGTAAAGCTATGTAAAGGATTGTGAGTTTGTCCGAAAAAAGTAGATGGATTTTTAATTTTAGGAAAAGAGTTTAAAGCTTTTTCAATTTCATCTTTTAAGAAACTCGGAACTTTTGTTTTTTTATTGATAAGTTTTCCATTTTCATCCACAGTAAATTGGATAAACAAATCAACTTCTTTGTCAAAATATAATTCTAAATCTTTTTCATCTTTTAAATTAATTTGATTTTTAGAATTGATGCTATTTAAAAGTTCGAAATTTATATTTTGATATAAATGTTTTTTTACTTCAATATTTAAGCACGATTTTAAATCTTCAAAATAGTTTAAATCTTCACAAGGTTCGCAAATTGGTGGGGTTTCAACAATAATTTTTGAGCTACAATTTATAAAAGCTTTGTTTCTTTTTCTAGAAGCTATTTGTAAATAATATCTGTTTTTACTATCAAAATTATGTAGGTTTAATTTTTCTAGAGGATATTTTTTAAACGCTTCAATAATCGCTTTTTCAAAATCATCACCATTAAAACTAGAAAGTTGAATTCTATAAGGTTTCTTTTCTTTGTTGATGCTAAAAGACAAAACGATATTTTGTCTATCATTATTAAAGTCTATTTTTTTAAGTACCTTTTTAGGAATTTCTTTCTTGAAATACATAGAAAGTTCATTGTCTTCAGTCGGATTTGAAAATTTTTCATAATCAAAATCTTTTTTATTTTGAGAAAATGAAATTACTGTGTATAAGAATAAAATGAAAACTATTTTTTTCATGCTTTATTTTTTTTTAATGGGTAATATAACAAAATTAATGCAACCAGTTTTTCAATATTTCTGATATTTTAGGATTGCTTAACAAATCTGAATGATTGTTTTCATAAACCGTAAACGTATTTTCTTTTTTAAAATGTAAAGTTTTGTCAGGATTTTTATGCTTTCCTAAGGCACTTTTTACAGAGACTAAACTATCACCAAAAATCCTGTTTTTTAGATAACTTTTCTCTTTGCCAAAAACTGCAGCAATGCTATAAAACGCTATATTTTCTGATAGGGGAATGTGTTTTTTTTCTTCTTTTTTTAATTCGAATCTATTTTTGTTTTGCCAATCTTCATCAACCAAATTGCCATATCTTAAATCGGTTACACCAGCACTTCTTATTTTACCTAATTTTGCAAAAGGTTTTGCATAAGGCACAGATTCAAGAATTAAATCTAAATAATTGCCTTTTCTTTCAATATGAGAACCATGATGTGGAGTTCCTAAAAAAACGATTTTTTTAGTGAGTTTTGTCCAGTTTTTTTCTGCTTGTTCTCCATAATACAAAGCACTTCTGGTTACTAAACCACCCATGCTATGATTTATAATGGTGATTTCTTCCACAGGAACAGGCCAAATTTCAGTAAGTTTTTCTAATAATTTATTGAATTCTTTTCCATTGGTAGAAACATGTTTGCCACTATTATAATTTAAATAGATAAGCGTTTCGTTGGTTTCTTTGGTTAAAACCTCTCCATGATTATGGTTTTTGCGCGTCCAAAGATTTGCATTCATGCAAGAACCATGAACCATTATAATAATTTTACCAAAGATGTTTGCGTAAGAATCTTCGATACTTTTTGTATCAAGTGTAATTTTTTTCGATTGATGCAACAAGTGCATTTTAATCTCTAAGGGATTTTCTTTTTCGGCTAAATAGTCGCCAATAACACCATTTAAAATAGAAAGGATAAAATCCTTTTTATCAGAAGATTTTAAATTACCAATGGCAGGATTTAGTAAGCCTAAAGTTTTGTCTAAAGTTTTACCAACAAATAAGGTACTCCATCTAAAATTTTTAAAAGCGATGCTTGCAATTTTTGTAATTAGTTTTTGGATTTTTGTAGAAGGTAATAGAGGAGGATGCACAATTTGCTTGTGCATAGCTTCCACTAAATCTGTAATACCAAGAGTTGCATCAACAACTAAGTGATTAACGCCTTGTAACTCAGATTTTTTTTTAGGTTTTTTAGACATGCTGTAAGTGTCTCAATTAGGCTATTCTTCTAAGCTTAAATGAAATAAAGCATCTCCTTTATTAACAATAGGTGTTTTGTTGATGCAAAAAACGTAGCCATTGTAAGGAGCATATACTTTCTTTTTAAATTCGCCAAAAGGATCTTGAATAACTCCTAATACTTCTTTTTTCTTTACAAAAGCACCATTGGTAACTCTGGCTTTAAACATTCCAGAATCTGAGGCACGCAACCATTTTGCTTCTTTTACAAATATAGAAGTTGCTCTTGCTTTAATTTCGCCTTCAATTAAACCTAAGTGAATTAATACATTTCTTGTACCATTTACACCCTCGTTTATAATGGTTGGGTTGAGTTCTTTCGATTTTCCACCTTCAAAAAGTAAAACAGTTTTCCCCATTTTATGTAAGGTTTCTCGTAAAGATTTTACAATATTGTTAGAGTACACAATCATTGGTGGATTGAATATTTTAGCCAATTCCAACCCTTTATCATCGTTCTTATTACATCGTATTTGTGCAATATTATCACGTTCTCCTCCACCTGTATGAAAATCGATGACATAATCTACAAAAGGAGCAATTTTTTCGCTAAACTGATAGGCAAATTGGCTCGCCAAAGAACCATTTAAAGTTCCAGGAAACATCCTATTTAAATCACGACCATCAGGAAACTCTCTTGTTTGAATTAAATATCCAAAAATGTTAAAAACAGGAATACAAATAATCGTCCCATTTTTAGGTTTATTAATTTTTAAATCGATAATTTCTCTAACAATACCAACTCCATTTGTTTCATCACCATGAATACCAGCCAATAATAAAACTACAGGTCCAGGGTTTGTGGAATGTTCGATAATTACAGGAACGTTTACAGTAGTTCTTGTGTGTAATTTTGCGATTTTTAAATCGATTACTGTGCGTTTTCCCTCAGGAATAACTTTGCCTAAAAGTGTAAAAGGTTTATTCGACATGCAATTCTAAATAACGGATAATTTCTTTAGCAATATTTTTACCAGTAGCAATTTCAATACCTTCTAAACCAGGAGAAGAATTTACTTCTAAAACTAAAGGTCCTTTTGAAGATTGTAACATATCTACACCAGCAACTCCTAATCCCATTGCTTTTGTAGCTTTTAAAGCTGTTCTTTCTTCTTCGTCAGACAATTCTATAACAATAGCATTTCCACCTCTGTGTAAATTAGAACGGAATTCGCCTTCTTTTCCTTGACGTTTCATAGCACCAACTACTTTACCATCAACCACAAAAGCTCTAATATCTGCACCACCAGCTTCTTTGATAAATTCTTGTGCAATAACTCTTGCCCCTAATCCATTAAAAGCTTCTAGTACAGAAGTCGCTGCATTTGGTGTTTCTGCCAAAACAACGCCTAAACCTTGCGTTCCTTCCAATAACTTTAAAACTAAAGGTGTTCCACCTACTGAATTTATAACATGTTCTACTTCTTTGGTGTAGTTCGTAAAAACTGTTTTTGGTAAGCCAACTCCAGCTCTTGCTAATATTTGAAGACTGCTTAATTTATCTCTAGATCTTGTTAAAGCAATAGACGAAACTGCTGTAAAAACTTTCATCATTTCAAATTGACGAATAACTGCTGTACCATAAAAGGTTACAGAAGCTCCAATTCTTGGAATAATGGCATCAATATTTTCTATATATTCTCCTTTATAATATATTTTCGGAGCTCTTCTTTCTATCTCTATATTACATTTTAAATGATCAACCACAAAAACTTCGTGCTTTCGTTTTGTTGCAGCTTCTACCAATCTGCGTGTAGAATATAATTTAGGATTTCTTGATAGAATAACTATTCTCATTTGTTTGTGTATTTTAATTTATGGGATAAATTTGTTTTTGAAGTATCTATCACAAATTTTTTATTTAAAAATTTTCTTCCTAACAAGATAGGAAATTTCATGTCTTTGCGCTCACTTAATGTTAAGTAAATAGGATATGTTCTATTAAAAATGGTAATCTCTGTCTGAATCATAAATCTTTTTTCAGAAATTCCGTTCGAACTTTTTACAATTTTAGATGTATAATTTTTAAAGGTAAACTCTTTATGGTTGTAAAAAGGGTGTTCAGGATCTAATAATGTAAACTTTATAAAACTTTCATTTTCAATAGTAACTTCCTCTATGTTAGAGCAATGTATGGATGATGTGTAGGCACCTGAATCTACTTTTAAGTCAATATCTTCTAAAATTAATTTAGGAAAATCAGCTTTATCAATTCTGCCAATGGTAATTTTCATGGATTGTATTAAGTTGTAAAATTATAAATAGTAATTGATTTAAAGCGAAAAAGTTATAAAAGTTATCAAAAACTTATAATTTTCCAATAGCAGCTTCTGCACAACGTTCTCCATCCATTGCTGCAGAAACAATTCCTCCTGCATAACCACCACCTTCTCCACAAGGATATAAACCAATTATTTCTGTATGTTCTAAATCTTCTTTTCTTGGTATATTTACTGGTGATGACGTTCTAGATTCTACCCCAACAATATTAGCTTCATTAGTATAATAACCGTGCATTTTTTGCCCAAAAGCAGCAAAACCTTTTCGCAATCTACTTCCAATAATTTTTGGTAATAAAGAATGTAAAGGTGCAGCATTTAATCCTGGTTGATAGGATGTTTCATTTAAATCTGTAGAGAGTTTTCCATCAACAAAATCTACCAATCTTTGGGCAGGTGCAGTTTGTGTTCTTCCACCAGCAAAAAATGCAATTTTTTCTAAATCTTTTTGAAATTCCAACCCTTTTAAAGCGCCAAATTTTTCGTATTTTTTAAAATCTTGATCAATATCCAATTCTACAACAATGCCTGAATTGGCAAACTTGTTATTTCTTCTACTTGGCGACATTCCATTTACAACAACTTCTCCAGCAGATGTTGCTGCAGGTACAATAAAACCTCCTGGACACATACAAAAAGAATACACACCTCTGTTATTTACTTGGTGTACCAAACTATAAGCAGCTGCAGGTAATAATTCGTCTCTTTCTCCTGAGCAACTGTACTGAATTTGATCAATAATTTCTTGCGGATGTTCAACACGAACGCCCATTGCAAAAGATTTGGCTTTTAAAGCGATTTCTTTTTTATGTAACAATTCATACACATCTCTTGCAGAATGACCTGTTGCTAAAACAACAGCATTAACAGCCATTTCTGAACCATTTGCAAGTTGAATAGCTTGCAATTTGTTGTTTTTAATGGTAAAGTCTACCACTTTAGTTTCAAAATGAATTTCACCACCAAATTGTAAAATGGTTTCTCGAATATTTTGAATGATTTTTGGTAATTTATTGGTACCAATATGAGGATGAGCATCTACCAAAATTTGTTCTGTAGCACCATGAAAAACAAGGTTTTCAAAAATTCTACGAACATCACCACGTTTTAAACTTCTGGTATATAATTTTCCATCAGAATACGTTCCTGCACCACCTTCGCCAAAACAATAATTAGAATCTTCGTTTACAATATGATCTTGATTAATTGCTTTTAAATCTCTTCTTCTATCTTGAACATTTTTTCCTCGTTCTAAAACTACAGGTTTGTAACCCAATTCTATACAACGCAAAGCAGCGTACATTCCTGCTGGTCCAAAACCAATAATATGAATTTCTTTGGCCTTAGAAACATCTTTATAATCAAAATTATATTCAGATTTTTCTGGAACTTGTTCATTAATGTAAACAGCTACTTTGTAATTAAAAATGGTTTCTTTTTTACGAGCATCAATCGATTTTCTTAAAACTTTTACAGCAGAAATTTCAGAAACATCCATAGAAAGTTTTTTGGCTGCTTTGTAAAGTAGCGTATTTTCTTGGCGTTCTTCAATTAAATTTACGCGTAATTGAATTTCTTTAATCATATGAAAATAAAAAATAGAGAGTTTCTAATCTGTCTGAAAAGATTTGCAAAGGTACTTAAAATCTTAGAATTTAAAATTTATAAGCATTTTAAAATACAATCTGTTAACTTCTTGAAATCGTCTTTGGTATTGTATAAATGGCAAGAAAGGCGAATGTAATTTCCTCTAAAAGAAATAAAAATATTAGTTTCTTTTAAGGTTGATTTTAGCATGTCAATATTTAATTTTGTAGGCAGTTCTACCCCAAATAAATGATGAGTTCTAAAAGCATCATTTTCAATAATACAACCGTTATTTTTTAAGGTGATGACAGCCTCTGATGTAATTTCTTTACAATAATCTTGAATTGCTTTTGGAGTCCATTCTAAAACTTGCTCTAAAGCCGCAATTTGCATTTTTACATGAATAAAACTTGCGTGTTCACCTACAGAATACCTGTTCGCTAAAGGTTTATATTCAGGTTGATATGAAGTTAAACCGACCATGTTTTCACTATGCAAACGATTGGACCAATTTTCTTCTAGCGGATTTCCGTTATCAAAATAGTCGCTAAAATAGGCATATCCACAACCATAAGGTCCAAAAAGCCATTTGTAACCAGCGCAAACTAAAGCATCTGGTTGTATTTCTTTTACAGAAAAAGGCAAAGCCCCAATAGATTGACTTCCATCAATAATTAATAAAGCCTTGTTTTCGGTCGTTTTTTTTCTGATAGCTTTTAAATCAAACAAAGTTCCATTTGCCCAATGAATATTTCCAAGCGCAACAACTTTGGTTTTTTCTGAAATTCCATTTAATATTGATTCATTCCAAATTTTTCCACGATTTTCTGTGGATTTTGGCATGCCTATAATTTTTAATTTCGCATCAAAAGTATTTGCTAGTTTTTCCCAAACATAATAATTGCTAGGAAACTGACTTTCTATCAACAAAATTTCATCATCTTTTTTAAGAGTGATATTTTTTGCAATAGTTGCTAATCCATAAGAAGCAGAAGGAATGTTGGCAATTCTATTATAATCATCAACATCAATTAATTTCGCAAAAAGTTGTTTGAGTTTTTTTACGGGTTCAAAATAACTATCACCAATAATTTTATAAGGATGGCTTTTTTCTAAAACACCTTCAATTCCTGCTTCTTCAACAGTTTTAAAACTGGGAGATTGACTTGCAATATTCAAGTAGCAAATTTCTTCTGGAATGCTAAAAAGATGTCTTTGGTTGTTGAGTTTCATTATTTAATAAAATTAGATTTATTGCCATCTCAAAAACAAAAAATACATCTATTATTTTTGAATTGATGCTTACAGTTTTCATAGCCATAGATTTGATGTGAACATTGAGGACACATTTCTTTCATTTCAGATTTTTCTAAAAAATATAAGCTATCACATTCTACACATTTTTGAGTTTTCATTAGAAACCTTATATATTTATTTTGTCATTTCTAAATGCGTTTTTTTAGCGATTGAGAAATCTCATAATTTATAAAAACTATGAGATTTCTCCTATCGTTGAAATGCCAGTATTCGCCCGAAAAACATTAATTTTTGAATTTTGTTTCTATTATTTTATTTATTCAAAATAAGAAAAAGTTTCTCCACCTTTTATATTTAAAAGTGTTTCATAAATCATCTTAATTACATTTTCTACATCCTCTCTATGCACCATTTCTACTGTGGTGTGCATATATCTTAAAGGTAAAGAAATCAAAGCAGAAGCAACACCTCCATTGCTATAAGCAAAAGCATCTGTGTCTGTTCCTGTCGCTCTAGAAAGCGCAGAACGTTGAAAAGGAATCTTGTTTTTTTCCGCAGTTTCTGTAATTAAATCACGTAATTTTTGTTGAACTGCAGGAGCGTAAGCCACTACAGGTCCTTTGCCTAATTCTAATTTTCCAGCCTTTTTAACTTCAATCATTGGCGTTGTTGTATCGTGAGTTACATCTGTACAAATTGCCATATTTGGCTTAATTGTATGTGTAATCATTTCTGCACCTCGTAAACCAATTTCTTCTTGAACAGAGTTTGTTACGTATAAACCAAAAGGAAGTGTCTTTCCATTTTCTTTTAATAAACGTGCAACTTCAGCAATCATAAAACCACCCATTCTATTATCTAAAGCTCTACAAACAAATTTATTTCCGTTTAAAATGTGAAACGTGTCTGGATACGTAATCACACAACCCACATGAACTCCCAAAGCTTCAACTTCTTCTTTGGTTGCACAACCAGTGTCAATAAAAATATTGTCTGGTTTTGGTGCTTGTTCTTCAGATTTGTCTCTAGTATGGATTGCTGGCCATCCAAAAACACCTTTTACAATGCCGTTTTTAGTATGAATATTTACAATTTTACTGGGTGCAATTTGATGATCTGATCCTCCATTTCTTATGACATAAATTAGTCCATTGTCAGAAATGTAATTTACATACCAAGAAATTTCATCTGCATGCCCTTCAATAACAACTTTATATTTTGCATCAGGATTAATTACACCAACTGCAGAGCCATAAGTGTCTGTAATAAAAGTGTCTACATAAGGTTTTAGATAGTCCATCCAAATTTTTTGACCTTCCCATTCGTAACCTGTTGGAGCTGCATTGTTTAAATATTTTTCTAAAAAGTCTAATGATTTTTTATTTAAAATTGATTTTTCTGCCATTATAATATGATTAGTGTTTTTAAGTAAGTTTCTGGTGTTAAAACAGCTAGATTACTGTTTTTATAATCTTTTGTATTTCTTGTTATGATGATGTCGATTTTTTTTGAATACTCTGCTGCATAATTTTGTAAAGCATCTTCAAAGTCTTTAAAATTTGAATTTAAAGCTTTTAAAATTATCATTTTATCTATAGATGCAATTTCGATAAAATTTAGAAGTTTCAAAAAAATTGGAACAATTTTCTCTCTTTTATATTTTTTATTAATGATATAATATGTGTTGCTTAAAATAACAGGGGTTATATATCCTTTTATTTTCTTTTTTTCACACAAATCTAAAATGGCTTTAGAATCTTTTAAAAATTCTGTTCTTTCAATTAAAATATCTATTAGAATATCGCTATCAATTAAAATACTTTTCATTTCAGGTATTTTTTCTCTAAAGCTTCTAGTAAATCTTTTTTGTAATCAAAATCTTTATCCATTTTAAAGACACCAACTAAAGAATCTGATATTGGGGTGTCACTAATATTACTGCTAGAATTATCTTCTTTTTTAGTAATTAATTTCAAGTAGTTTTCAACAATATCAGACAAGCTTCTTCCTTTTGACTTTGCATATTGTTTTGCTTTTAGTATAACTTCTTCTTCTACAGTAAGTGTTAATTTAGTATTCATAATACGTTTTTTTTTAACAAAAATTACACGTGCAATTTAATAAAAATGTTTCACATAATAATTAGTATGAAACGTTTTGTAATTATTTAATCTTTTTTGTAACAAATCTCATTATTTTTACACTAATTCTACAAGTAAAACGATAAAAAACCAAGCAACATGAAATTAGTAATAAAAAACTTAACCAAAACTTACAAAAACGGTGTAAAAGCAATTGACGATTTAAATTTAGAAATTGGCACAGGAATGTTTGGTTTGTTAGGACCAAATGGTGCAGGTAAATCCTCTTTAATGAGAACGATTGCAACCTTACAAAGTCCTGATTCTGGTTCTATTATGTTTGGTGATATTAATGTTTTAGAAGACAATATGTCTTTACGAAAAGTGTTGGGGTATTTGCCACAATCTTTTGGAGTGTATCCTAAAATGTCTGCTGAAGATTTGTTAGATTATTTTGCAACGTTAAAAGGAGTTTCAAGCAAAACTGACAGACAAAAAATTGTAAAAGAGGTTCTAGAAATCACCAATTTGTATGAAGTTCGATACAAACATGTTGCAGGGTATTCAGGTGGAATGAAGCAACGTTTTGGAATTGCGCAATTGTTGTTAAACAATCCAAAATTAATTATTGTTGATGAACCAACAGCTGGTTTGGACCCTGCAGAAAGACATCGTTTTTTAAATGTTTTACGTGAAGTGGGTACCAATTGTACTGTAATTTTTTCAACTCACATTGTAGAGGATGTGAAGGAATTATGTAATGAAATGGCAATTTTAAATGGTGGAAAAATTTTAAATCACACTACTCCACAAAAAGCAACAGCTGCTTTAGAAGGGCAAATTTGGAAAAAAATTATTGAAAGAGATGATTTAGAAGAAAATGAGAAATTGTACAACATTTTATCATCCAACTATAATCAAGATAATACATTAAATATTAGAGTGTATTCAGCAGAAAAACCATCAGAGGATTTTATAGCAGTAACTCCACAATTAGACGATGTTTATTTTATCGCTTTAAAACAAGATGAACCAGTTTTAACAAGTTAAGAGTTGTTAGTTTAGAGTTCAGAGTTAAAAATCTGAACCAAATTTTGCTTTTAATCAACTCAACTAACTCATAACTCATCACTCAAAACTCATAACTTAAAGAAGTATGTTTTCAACAATATTCAAACAAGAATTAAAATACTGGTTTAAAAAGCCTATTTTTTATATTTATGCAGCAATTTTTTTTATAATAGCTTTTTTGTCAGCAGCTACAGCAGCAGGTATTTGGGATGGAATTACAGGAACTACGGGTTCCTCTAGAATTGTAAATTCGCCCATAAATATTTTAGATAATTTCAACATATTTACACTATTAATTTTCTTTTTATTTCCCTCTATTATTGGGGTTTCTATTTATAGAGATTTTAAAAGCGAAATGCATACCATTTTATACTCCTATCCGTTTACAAAAGCCAACTATTTATTTGCTAAATTTTTTAGCGGCATTTTAGTAGTTTCTGCAATTGTGTTAGTGATTGCTTTTGGAATGATGATTGGTTTTCGATTTCCAGGAACAAATTCAGAAATTGTAGGATCTTTTAGTTTTATGGCGTATGTAAAATCGTATCTGGTTTTTATTTTACCAAACGTTTTATTTTATGGTGCTGTTGTGTTTGCAGTGGTTACCTTTTCTAGAAACATTGGCGCAGGTTTTATAACTGTTATTATTTTATTGTTTTTCCAAGCAGCAATTGGTGGTATTTTATCTGAACCAGACCAAGAAACTTTGTTGGCAATTTTAGATCCTTTTGGTGCTGCAGCTTCAAATAAATATACAAAATATTGGACCATGTCCGAACAAAATGAAATGCAAGTTCCTATTAAAGAGTTGGTTTTGTATAATAGATTATTTTGGTTGGCGATTTCTTCTTTAATATTTGGGCTGGTTTTTAAATATTTTAAATTCAACCAAAATGCAGTTGTTATTTCTTTTAAGAAAGTGAAATCAGAGAGAGTTATCAAAAGAAATTTTAGCGGAATTACAAGAATCAACTTGCCAAAAGTAACACACAATTATTCGTTTGTAAATAATTTAAAAACGATGTGGCAACTATCCAACATCGACTTTAAATTCATTTTAAAAAGCATTCCCTTTATCTGTATTTTAATTGTTGGTCTTTTAATGATGGTAATTGCCTTGTTTAGTGCAGGTGCAATTTTTGGAACAGAAACCTTGCCTGTAACTTGGCAAATGTTAGGAAGTGGAAGTATTTTTAGCTTTTTAGTCATTAATATTTGTACGTTTTTATATGCAGGTATTTTGGTGCAAAGAGCAGAAACAGCTAAAATAAATCATTTAGTTGATAGTACACCAGTTCCCAATTGGACGCTTTTATTCTCTAAATTGATTGCGTTGTTAAAAATGCAATTGATTTTATTAGCGGTAATTATGGTTGCAGGAATGATATTCCAAACCTATAAAGGCTATTATAATTACGAAATTGGGCATTATATACAAGAATTGTTTGGGTTAAATTTCTTAAACTATTTAGTTTGGGCATTGTTATCAATTTTTGTTCAAACCTTGGTGAAAAATCAATATTTAGGCTTTTTTATTATTTTGATTGTTGTGATTGCAATTCCATTATTATCTTTTATAGGAATTGAATTGGCTGTGTTTAAATACAATCAAGGTCCAGGTTTTGACTATTCTGATATGAATGGTTATGGATCAGCCTTGTCAAGATATTTATGGTATAAATTGTATTGGATTTTAGGAGGATCTTTATTAGTAATTTTAAGCATTTTAATGTGGGTTAGAGGTTTGCCAAGTTCTTTTTCAGAAAGATTGCAAATTGCAGTTCAGCGTTTTACAAAACCAAAGATCGTAAGTTTTCTGGTGATTTTAATCGCATTCTTAACTTTAGGAACTACAATTTTTCTAGAAACAAAATCGGACAATGAAAACTCATCATCTAAACAGGCAGAATTGAATGCTGTAAAATGGGAAAAAACCTATAAGAAATACGAAAATTACAAGCAACCCAGAGTTGTAGCTGTAAAAGCAGATGTGCATATTTATCCGAAGAAAAGAACCTACGAAGCTTCTGCGATTTACACATTGGTTAATAAAACCAATCAAGAAATTGATAGTATTTTCTTAAATCATAATTCTTTAGAAAGTACTTTTGAGTTTAATATTGCAAACCAATTAGTATTAGAAGACACTGTTTTTAATTTTGATATTTATCGATTCGATCATAAAATAAAACCTGGGGATTCTTTACAGTTAACCATCAATGTTAAAAGCAACAAAAACACGATGTTTCAGCAAAAATCGCCTGTTTTAGAAAATGGAACTTTTTTAAATAACTCCATGTTTCCAAATTTAGGCTATGTTTCTGCTGGCGAATTAACAGATAATAAAACACGAAAAAAATACGATTTATTACCAAATGATTTGCAAAAACATCCTTCAGATTCTACAGCTTTAGGCAATACGTATATTTCTAAAGATTCAGATTGGATTGATTTTGAAGCAACAGTATCCACATCTAAAGATCAAATTGCCATTGCTCCAGGATATTTGCAAAAAGAATGGGAGGAAAACGATCGTAAATATTATCACTATAAAATGGATAGTAAAATATTGAATTTTTATGCTTTTAATTCTGCCAGATATGAAGTGAAAAAAGAAATCTGGAATGGCATAAGTTTGGAAATTTACTATCACAAACCACACACCTATAATTTAGAAAGAATGATGAAAGGAATGAAAGCTTCTTTGGCATATAATGCAGAGAATTTTAGTCCTTATCAACATAAACAAGCAAGAATTATTGAATTCCCAAGAACACAAGGAACGTTTGCACAATCGTTTGCAAATACAATTCCGTTTTCTGAAGGTTTTGGCTTTATTGCAGCTGTAGATGATGAGAATGAAGATGGTGTAGATTATCCATTTGCTGTTACTGTTCATGAAGTTGCTCATCAATGGTGGGCACATCAAGTAATTGGTGCAGATGTTTTAGGAGCAACTATGTTGTCTGAAAGTTTGTCTGAATATGTGGCTTTAAAAGTGTTAGAGCACGAACATGGAAAACCTAAAATGCGTACCTTTTTAAAGGAAGCTTTAGATGGTTATTTATTTCAAAGAACCTTAGAAACAAAAAGAGAAAAACCATTAATGTATAATGATGGACAAGGATATATTCGTTACCAAAAAGGATCTTTAGTCTTTTATGCGTTGAGTGATTATATTGGAGAAGAAAACTTAAATGGCGCATTAAAACGTTATGTAGAAAAAGTAAAATTTCAAGAGCCTCCTTATACAACATCCATAGAAATGGTTGACTATATTAGAGAGGTTACTCCAGATTCTTTAAATTATGTTATTAACGATATGTTTGAAACGATTACTTTGTATCAAAATAGAGTTACTGATGTAAAATCCACAGCATTAGAAAACGGAAAATATCAAGTTGATATTGAGTTTGAAGTGGCTAAATATAGGAATGATGAAAAAGGGAAGAAGTTTTATGGCGAAAAAGTAGGGGATACTTTAAGTTACACTCCTGCAAATAAAAACAAACCAATTTTATCAGTAAAATTACAAGACTATATAGATGTTGGTATTTTTACAGAAGAAGAAGTGGATGGAAAAAAGAAAGAAGTAGCCTTGTATTTGCAAAAACATAAGATTACTCAAATCAATAATAAAATAACTATTATTGTTGATAAAAAACCGACAGAAGTTGGTGTTGATCCTTACAATAAATTGATTGACACACAGTCTAATGATAATAGACAAAAAATCTAAAAACTATAAAGTAGATATGTTTATAAAATTGAAAAATTTTTAGAACGTATCTACTTTTAATCCTAAAGTTATTATTTAAACTAAAATCTATAGGTGCTTTTTGTAGATAAAATAAATTATATAGTATTTTTACCAAACTTAATTTAACAGAGATCACAAAACTTGAAAAAATCTTTCATAAAAAAACGGTTTAAAAAATTACTAAAAGAAGAAGAATACAGAGTAGCTTCTAATGAAGAGGTATATACTGTTGGAATTATTGCTTCTGGTGAAATTTCTAAATGGTTAAAAATTGAAGATGAAGTTGAAAAAATTTTAGATTTAGGAAATATTAGGATTTATAGCTACAGACCTTTTAGTAAGAGTGATGTACCTTCTTATAAGTATTTTTCTGAAAAAGATTTTAATTGGAAAGGAGAGCCCAAGAAACCAACTTTTAAAGATTTTATTGATGAACCTCATGATTTGTTAATTGGTTATTTTAATAAGAAAAACCTGTATTTAGAGAATGCAGTTTTGCACAGTAAAGCCAAGTTTAAAGTTGGTTTTGCAAAAGTAAATCAAGAATTATACGATATAGAAATTGCTGAATTTCCAACTAAAATAGAAAGCTTTCTTTTAGAGCTTAAAAAATATCTAATAGTTTTAGGAAAACTAAAAAATTAAACTTCATTTAAAAAGTTGTGTATTCTTTATAAGAACATAAATTTAAAGAATACAATCAATTTGAAAATTGTAATTTTACCTCGTAAAAATTAAGAAATGCAAAAATTTATTGGAACTGGTGTCGCTTTAATAACACCTTTTAAAGATGATTTATCTGTAGATTTTGATGCGCTAATTAAATTAGTGAACTTCAATATCGAACACGGAACAGATTATTTAGTAATTAATGGTACAACTGGCGAAAGCGCAACCATTACTAAAGAAGAAAAACAGCAAATTATTGATGTGATCATCAAAACAAATAATAAGCGTTTGCCTTTAGTTTTAGGCGTTGGTGGTAACAATACTTTAGAAGTTGTAAAAGAATTTAAAACAAGAGATTTTACTGGAATTGACGGAATTTTATCGGTTGCTCCTTATTATAGCAAACCAACTCAAGAAGGTTTTTATCAGCATTACAAAGCATTAGCAGAAGCAACTGATTTACCCATAATATTATACAATGTTCCTGGTAGAACAGCTAAAAATATGGAACCATCTACAACTTTACGTTTGGCAAAAGATTTTAGCAATATTGTTGGTGTAAAAGAAGCAGGCAATAATCAGCAACAATATAATACATTGCTAAAAGACAAGCCAGCAGATTTTTTAATAATTTCTGGTGATGATGATTTAGCTTTAGGAGTAGCATTAGCAGGAGGTTCAGGAGTGATTTCTGTAATTGGACAAGCATTTCCAGCAGCATTTTCTAAAATGATAAACTTAGGGTTAGAAGGAAAAAATAAAGAAGGTTATGACATTCATTTTAAAATGATGGACATTATAGATTTCATTTTCGAGGAAAATAATCCTGCAGGAATTAAAACGGTTTTACAAGAATTAGGCATTTGTAAAAATGATGTTCGTTTGCCTTTAGTAAAAGCAAGTAAAGGTTTACAGGCTAAAATAGCAAAGTTTGTAGCTGATTTCTAGGTTTTTTTGTGATTTAAAGACAAGAGATAAGAGAAAATAGGAATTTCGAAAAACCTGAGTTCTCTATGTCTTTATAGGTTATTTTTTTATTTTAAACCAATAACCAACAAACAATAACCAATAACTAATAACCACAAACCAATAACCAATAACCACAAACCACAAACCAGAAAAAACTTAACAAACTTTTAGGCTCATTTTACCATTTATTTAGCTCTTTTTTATGGATTATTGTAGAACAATTTAAAAGGTTTGCATTCGTTTTAATTTAGGTTGATAAAATTTTTACGCAATCTGTTTAAAAACAAATGATAACCCTTAAAAAAGAAGTTTTATTTCAATAGAAATAAATACTTTTATTATCCATAATTAATTACTAATTTTGCCCGATGCAAAAAATGAAAAATTTAGCGTTTTTATTACTGTTTAGTCTTATGTTATTTTCTTGTGGAGAATACCAAAAAGTACTGAATAAAGGTACTGTGGAAGATCAGTACAAAATGGCTGTGAAGTTATATGAAACCAACAAG
This sequence comes from Polaribacter sp. Hel_I_88, assembly GCF_000687935.1. Taxonomy (NCBI): domain Bacteria; kingdom Pseudomonadati; phylum Bacteroidota; class Flavobacteriia; order Flavobacteriales; family Flavobacteriaceae; genus Polaribacter; species Polaribacter sp. Hel_I_88. The sequence goes on from NZ_JHZZ01000001.1 coordinate 2,941,097, forward strand.
TACGCGAAAGCTTTGCGTTTGTTTGATAAAGTAATGCCTGCTTATAGAGGTAAACCACAAATGGAACGTATTCAGTTTATGATTGCACAATCTAACTTTAATGAGAAAAATTACACAGACGCTGGTTATTATTTTGATCGTTTTGTAAAAAATTATCCAAGTAGTTCAAAAATAGAAGAAGCATCTTTTTTATCAGCTTACAGTTATAAATTAGCATCACCTGTTTTTAGTAAAGATCCTACAGATACAAATAAAGCTTTAGAGGCTTTTCAAGTTTTTATAAATACATATCCAGATTCAGATAAAATTGCTGAAGCAAATGCACATTATAAAGAATTAAGATATAAATTACAGAAAAAATATTTCGAAATTGCAAAAACGTATTATACAACTGCAGATTACGATGTAAGAAATTACAAAGCAGCAATACAAGCTTTCGATAATTTATTGTCAGATTATTTAGGGTCAGAATTTAAGGAAGAAGCTTTGTATTACAGATTAAAAGCGGCTCATGATTTTGTGTTAAAAAGTACTGACAGAAGAAAACAAGACAGAATTAAAGATGCTATTGAAGCTTACGAAAAGCTAATAAGAAATTATCCAGAATCACAATTTATGGAAGATGCTAATGAAATGTTAGCGGTTTTAAAAAGTGAGAAGATAAGAATAGACGCTTTAATGGAACAAGTAAAGGATATCAACGAAGAAAACTCTAAAGAGAAATAACAATTATGGATTATAAAGATACAAAAGCAGCAATAAGTACAGTTACTTATAACAGGAATCTTTTGGAAGCTCCAACAGAAAATATTTATGAAGCAATTTCTATTATTGCTAAAAGAGCAGACCAAATTAACGAAGATTTAAAAAAGGAATTAGTTGATAAATTAGAAGAGTTTGCTACTTATAATGATAGTTTAGAAGAAGTTTTCGAAAACAAAGAGCAAATTGAAGTTTCTAAATTTTACGAACGTTTACCAAAGCCAACTGCATTAGCAGTAGAGGAGTGGTTAAATGATAAAGTATATCATAGAAATCCAGAACAAACAGTATAATGTCTGTTTTAGGTGGTAAAAAAATCCTTTTAGGCATTACTGCTGGAATAGCTGCATACAAAACGGCTTCTTTAGTTCGTTTATTTATAAAATTAGGCGCAGATGTCAAAGTAATTATGACACCTGCGTCTAAAGATTTTATAACACCTCTCACACTTTCTACACTTTCTAAAAATCCGGTTCACTCTACTTTTTATGAAAAAGAAGATGAAAACGAACTTTGGAATAATCACGTAGATTTAGGTTTATGGGCAGATTATTTTTTAATTGCTCCTGCAACCGCCAATACACTTTCTAAAATGGTAAATGGAACTTGCAATAATTTATTATTAGCAACCTATTTATCCGCAAAATGTCCAGTATATTTTGCACCAGCCATGGATTTGGATATGTATATGCATCCATCAACCAAAAATAGTTTAGCAAAATTACAATCTTTTGGCAATATTTTAATTCCAGCAACTTCAGGCGAATTAGCAAGTGGTTTAGTTGGCGAAGGCAGAATGGCTGAACCAGAAGACATCGTTTCTTTTATAGAAAGTGATATTACATCAAAATTACCTTTGAAAGGTAAAAAAGTGTTAATTACTGCTGGGCCAACTTATGAAGCTATAGATCCTGTTCGATTTATTGGCAATCATTCTTCTGGGAAAATGGGTTTTGCCATTGCAAGTGCTGCTGCTAATTTGGGAGCAGAAGTTATTTTAATTTCTGGACCAAGTAACCAACAGATACAGCATTCTTTTGTAAAAAGAATTAACGTTATTTCTGCTGATGATATGTATACAGCATGCCACAAATATTTCAAAGAATCAGATATTGCTATTTTATCTGCTGCAGTTGCAGATTATAAACCAAAAAATAAGGCAGATCAGAAAATAAAAAAGAAAGATACAACGTTAACAATGGAGTTAACACCCACAAAAGATATTTTAGCTTCTTTAGGCGAAATTAAAGAACATCAGTTTTTGGTAGGCTTCGCATTAGAAACGAATAATGAAATTGAAAATGCAAAAGGTAAAATAAAACGTAAAAATTTAGATGCGATAGTTTTAAATTCTTTACAAGATAAAGGAGCTGGTTTTGCAACTAACACAAATAAAATTACTATTATTGATAAAAATTTGATTGAAAAACCATTTGAATTAAAATCGAAAGTAGAAGTTGCCAAAGATATTATGAATGAAATTGTTACAAAACTAATTTAAAATATCTTGTCTCCTCGAGTGCAGTCGAGAGGTTTATAGTTAGGTCTCGACTGCGCTCGACCAGACAGAAATCTAAATACAAAATGCGTAAACTAGTTTTTCTTTTTGCTGTATTATTATTTACGAATAACATCAACTCTCAAGAGTTAAACTGTTTGGTAAATATAAATTACGACCAAGTTCCAGGTTCTAATTTGCAGGTTTTTAAAACGTTAGAAACTGCATTGACTGAATTTATCAATCAAACAAAATGGACGAATAGAGTTGTTCAAGCAGAAGAAAGAGTAGATTGTGCTATGAATATTATCATAACTTCTAGAAATGATAATACATTTACAGCAACTCTGCAGGTACAATCCACAAGGCCTGTTTATGGTTCAAGTTATTTAACACCTGTTTTAAATATAAGAGATAACGATTTCTCTTTTAAATACAATGAATTTGACCCTTTATTGTTTAATAAAAACTCTTTTGACAGCAATTTGGTTTCTACCATTGTCTTTTATGTGTATACAATTTTAGGAGTGGATGCAGACACTTTTGCTAAATATGGAGGTCAAGCAGAATTAGAAGAAGCACAAAATGTAATGTTGCAAGCGCAACAAAGTGGCATCAGTTCTTGGCAAAATGTTGTTGGGAAACAAAATCGTTTTTTATTGATTGACAACTTGTTAGCGCCCAAATTAAAGGTATATAGAGATGTTTTATACGATTATCATATAAAAGGTTTGGATAATTTTGCTACCAACAAAGAGTTTGCAAAGCAAACTATTGAAGATAGTGTTTTAAAGGTTGAAAATATATTTAATAAAACTGTTGGTAATTATTTAATCCGATTATTTTTTGATGCAAAAGCAGATGAAATCGTAAATATTTATGCTGATGGACCAAGAACCAGAAATGCAATCAATTTAGTTGAATCTCTTAAGAAAATTTCTCCTAACAATATTTCTAAGTGGAGAGATATTGAGTAGGTTTCTACTCATAAATTAAATATTTGTCTCTAACTTTTTTAAACACTTCCAAATCTTTCTTCCAAGATTCTCTTATTTTTTCTTGAGATAAACCTTTTTCAATTTGTTTTTGTAGTGTTGTATTTCCTGCATGAATTGTAAACGTGCTCCCAAAGAATTGTTCTGTTTTTGGTGTTTTTTCATAAGCATCTAACAACCATTGTAAATTTATTTGATCTTGTTTTTCTGCAGTTCTTAAATCTACGCCATAACAAAGATTCCCATTTTCTTTTGGATATTTAGCGCCAAAGTTTGGTTTTGGAGTATAACTAAAATCACTTTTCGGAAAAAAGGAAGCTCCATATCTTTGAAACTGAAATTCTGTTCCTCTTCCTGCATTTATAATTGTTCCTTCAAAGAAACCTAAACTTGGGTATAAGTTTATAGATTTGTCATTTGGTAAATTTGGAGAAGGTCTTATTGGCAAACTAACATCAGAATTATGAGTATAATTTTTTAAAGGAATTACAGTTAAATCGCAATTCAAGTTGTTTTTAAGCCATTTTTCGCCATTAATCATTTGCCCATATTCGCCAATAGTCATTCCATAAACCACAGGAACAGGGTGTTTACCCACAAAAGAGCTGTGTTCCATTTCTAAAACTGGGCCATCAACATAATGTGCGTTTGGATTTGGTCTATCAAAAATAATCACAGGAATACCAAGTTCTGCACAAGCTTCCATCACATAATGTAAGGTAGAAATATAGGTGTAAAAACGCACACCCACATCTTGAATATCAAAAATAACAACATCAATATGTTCTAATTGTGCTGTTGTAGGTTTCTTGTTTTTTCCATAAAGTGATATAATTGGCAAACCTGTTTTGGTGTCTTTGCCATCTTTTACAAGTTCTGCTGCATCTGCTTCGCCTCTAAAACCATGTTCAGGAGCAAAAACTTTTTGTACGTTGATTTCTAAAGATAATAGAGAATCAACTAAATGAGTGAATGTATGCTTCTCACTTCCAGCTTCCAACTTCCAACTTTTTCTTATTACAGAAGTCTGATTCCCAACAACAGCAACTTTTTTCCCTTTTAAAAGCTTTACATATAAATCTGTTCTTTCAGCTCCAGTTTTAATAGATGCATCTTCTTTTTCAGAATCTTGAACTTGAAACTTTGAATCTTGATTTTGTGATTTTTGTGCACAAGAAATCAGCTGAAAATTCAACGACAAAAACAAGATTAAATATGTACTTTTGAAGGGTTTAAAATTTATCATCAAATTGAATTACGAGTTATTTATTGCAAAACGCATTATTGCTGGCAAAAAGTATAAAAATAGTATTTCTTCACCTATAATAAAAATTGCAATTACAGCAATTGCTTTGGGAATTATTATTATGTTGATTGCTGTTGCAACAGGTTTAGGCTTGCAATATAAAATACGCGATAAAATGGCTGGCTTTAAAGGCCATGTTCAAATTGTAAATTACGATAATAACAATTCTGATGTTTCTACAACACCTGTTGATAAAAACCAAGATTTTTATCCGAAGTTCGATAGCATTTCAGGCATAAAAAATATTCAAGTTTTTGCAAATAAAGGCGGAATTTTAAGAACTGAAACCGATTTTGAAGGTATCATTTTTAAAGGTGTTTCTACAGATTACGATTGGACTTTTTTTGAAGAGTATTTAGTAGAAGGGAAAGTGCCAGACTTTAATCAAATAAGAACCAAAGAAGTTTTGCTCTCGCAAACAGTTGTGAACCGACTTCAGTTAAAGTTGAATGACACTATTTTAGCTACTTTCCTAAAAACAGAAAACAGCAAATTGCCTTCTAATAGAAAATATATTATTTCAGGAATTTATAATTCTGGTTTTGCCCAATTTGATAAAAGTTTTATGATAGGCGATATTAGAGAAGTACAAACCCTAAATAAATGGACAGATAATCAGGTTGGTGGTTTTGAAGTTTTGTTGGATAATTTTGATGAAATTGATAAAAAAGGAAATGAAATTTATTCAAAAATAGGAGTAACTTTAAATAGTAAAACAATTATAGAAGCTTACCTAAACGTATTTGAGTGGATTAAACTTTTTGATAATAATGTGTGGTTTATTATTGCAATTATGATTGTAATTGCTGGCATAAATATGATTACAGCTTTATTGGTTTTAATTTTGGAACGAGTACAGATGATTGGGATTCTAAAAGCTTTAGGAAGCACCAACACAAGTATAAGAAAAGTGTTTTTGTATAATGCGTCTTATTTAATTCTAAAAGGACTTTTTTGGGGAAATGTTATTGGTTTGGCAATACTATTTATACAGCATTATTTTAAAATAATTACGTTGAATCCAGAAACCTACTATGTAACAACAATGCCAGTTTATATTTCATTTACAGCAATTATTTTGCTAAATATAGGTACATTGTTTTTATGTTTTTTAATGTTGATAATTCCTTCTTACATTATTACAAAGATAGAACCCTCAAAGTCTATTAAGTTTGCGTAATTTTTATTGGTTTTTGTCTGCTGTCAAAAATTTGTAAGATTAATATTTTATTGTTTTTCACAATATAAATAATTTTAAAATGCTTGTAAATTACTCTGAACTGGTTGGGTTTTAAGTATTTTTCAGTTTGATGTAAAAAATTAATGGTTAAGGCATCTCCTGTCTTTTTTATTCCTTTTACAACAATATTTGCTCCAGTTATTGTTTCTAATTCTAAAGCATAAAAATTCCAAATTTTTCTTAAATTAATAACAGATCTTTTCGACCAAATTACTTGTTCCATGAAGCAATTTCATTATCTAATTCTTGAGAAGTTAGGTAATTTCCATTCTCTGCTTCTTTTTCAGCTAAATATAATTCAGATTGAAATTCTTCAGCAGAAAGTGATTTTCCATCAATTGTATAAGCAACAACATTATTTTGTTCAGAAGAATTTATTAAAATATCCTTAATTTTTTTTAAAATAGCTTCATTGTCAGTATTTAATAACTGTTTTGCTAATTCTATTTTTGTAGTTTGAATATCCATAAATCTATTTATTGTAAATATAATAATTTTGTTTCAAATTTTAATAAATTACCTTTGCATTTGTAAATTAAAGAAATGAACTACGCAGAAAATATATTAGAAACTATTGGAAACACACCTTTAGTAAAATTAAATGTTTTAACAAAAGAGTTACCATGTTTGGTACTTTCTAAATACGAAACTTTTAATCCAGGAAATTCCGTAAAAGATAGAATGGCTTTGCAAATGATTGAAGATGCAGAAGCAGATGGCCGTTTAAAACCTGGAGGAACTATTATAGAAGGAACTTCTGGAAACACAGGAATGGGTTTAGCTTTGGCTGCCATCGTAAAAGGGTACAAATGTATTTTTGTAATGGCAGACAAACAATCTAAAGAAAAGATAGATATTTTAAGGGCAGTTGGTGCAGAAGTTGTGGTTTGTCCAACCAACGTAGAACCTACTGATCCTCGTTCTTATTATTCAGTTTCTAAAAGGTTAGGAGAAGAAACAACTAATTCTTGGTACGTAAATCAATATGATAATCCAAGCAATTGCAAAGCTCATTTTTTAAGTACGGGTCCAGAAATTTGGGAACAAACTGAAGGAAAAGTTACTCATTTTGTTGTTGGAGTAGGAACAGGAGGAACCATTTCTGGAGTTGGAAGCTATTTAAAAATGAAAGCAAGAGAAGCAGGAACAACTGTTAAAGTTTGGGGAATTGATACCTATGGTTCTGTTTTTAAAAAATATCATGAAACTGGTATTTTTGATGAGAACGAAATATATCCTTACATAACAGAAGGAATTGGAGAAGATATTTTACCAAAAAATGTAAATTTTGGAGTAATTGATGGTTTTACAAAGGTTACTGATAAAGATGCTGCTATTTACACACAACGTTTGGCGAAAGAAGAAGGCATGTTTTTAGGGAATTCTGCTGGAGCTGCAGTAAAAGGGTTGTTACAATTAAAAGAACATTTTACAAAAGACGATGTTGTAGTTGTTTTATTTCACGATCATGGAAGTAGATATGTAGGTAAAATGTTTAACAATGATTGGATGAGAGATAGAGGTTTTATTGATGAAGTAGCTACAACTGCTGCAGATTTAATTAAGAATCATCATGAAAAATCTTTAATAACAGTGCAAACTGAAGAGTTGGTTTCACATGCTATTGAAAGAATGAAAAGCAATAAAATTTCACAAATTCCAGTAAGAGACATGAATGGTTTTGTGGGATCTGTAGATGAAACAGATTTATTACATCATTTTATTTCTGATAAACAGAATGCACATATTCCTATAAAAGAAATTATGGGAAAACCATATCCTATTGTAAAAAAATCAACAAAAATTGATGCAATTTCAAAATTGATATCCAAAGAAAATGAAGCTGTTTTAGTAGATTTAGAAAATGGGAATTATAGTATCATCACAAAATATGATATTATAAGTGCACTTTAAATAACGATTGATTCATGCAATTTAAAGGTATAAAATGTTCAGTCGTCGAAAAACGAACAAAGCAACTTAAATTCCTGCTATATTTGTAACGTATTTAATTACGAATACAACAAATTAATTATAAGTTGGGGGATTTATAGTTTGATTAAAAAACGTCTAATATTTATTAGGCGTTTTTTTTGTTTAATGTTATTTATAATAGAATTCATTTAAAATCTTATAGTAAGTGTTTTTTTAAAAATTAATTATTTATTTTTTTAAATAAATATATGTGATATCAATATTAATTTTGTACATTTACAACATATTTATTTATAAATATAAAAATTTACAATTACTATAAGTTGGGGGATTTATAAATTGTAATAAAAACGTCTGATTTTTCAGACGTTTTTTGTTTACCTACATATAATTATAATTAGTTTTCTTTTTCTAAATTCTATTTGATAGGATTTTACTTATCATTTAAAATAATACATAATTCTTTAATAGTAGTTCTTTAGAGTGTATTTGATACATAATGCAATTTTAAAATAAAGGAAATATTCATATTTTTTTATATTCATTTCAAAAACCCTTTTATAAAGTTACAATTTTTAGACAATTTATATTTTTACATTATTATTGTAGAAAAAGTTGTTATATTTAAATTTAATATAATCAATTAATCAATCATGAAATTTTTAAAAATTTTACCTATTTTTTTTATTATTATATCTTGTAAAAAAGAAAATAAAAACACTATTAACAAGGAGGATATGGTAAGCAAAGCAAAAGCTATTCATCAAAAAGTTATAACTTTAGATACACATGTAGATATTAATGTGGCTAATTTTACAGATGATAAAAATTATACTCAAAAATTAAATAACCAAGTAAACCTCCCAAATATGGAAGAAGGTGGTTTAGATGTTGCATTTTTTATTGTGTATACAGGTCAAGGAGAGTTAACTGAGGAAGGTTATGATAGTGCTTACAAAAATGCCATGAGTAAATTTAACGCTATCCATAAACTCACCAAAGAAATTGCTCCTAAAAGAATTGGTTTAGCAACGACATCTAATGAAGTTAGAGATATTTATAAATCTGGCAAAAAGGTTGCAATGATTGGTGTGGAAAATGCCTATCCTATTGGAACAGATCTTAGCAGAGTAAAAGAGTTTTACGATTTAGGAGCAAGATATATGAGTCTTTCTCATAATGGGCATAGTCAGTTTTGTGATTCAAATACAGGCGAATCAGATGATATTTGGTTGCATAATGGCGTAAGTGATTTAGGAAAAGAAGTTATTAAAGAAATGAATAAATGGGGAATGATGATAGATGTTTCTCACCCATCCAAAAAAGCAATGAAAGATATGATTGAGCTAACTAAAGCACCAATTATAGCTTCACATTCATCTGCAAGAGCTTTATGTAACCATAGTAGAAATTTAGATGATGAGCAATTACAATGGTTAAAGGAAAATGGAGGTGTTGTGCAAACTGTAGCTTTTAGTGCCTATGTAGATACAGAAAAAGATAAAAAATTTAAAGAAGCTTTAATAGGTGAAATGGATATTTTAGCAAAAGAACAAAATTTAGAGTTAGTACCAAGAAGAGAGATTAGAAATTTAACAGGAAAAGCACAAGAAGATGCTATTGCAGTTTATACGCAGTTATCTAAAGAGGCAAAAGCTAAAATGAAATCTTCAGAAAATGCGCCAGTAAATGTTGCAGATTTTGTAGATCATATAGATTATTTGATTAATAAAATAGGAATTGATCATGTTGGAATTAGTTCAGATTTTGATGGTGGAGGAGGAGTTGATGGCTGGAATGATGCTTCTGAAACTTTTAATGTTACTTTAGAATTGGTAAAAAGAGGATATACAGAAGCGCAAATAGCACAACTTTGGAATGGTAATTTATTACGTGTTTTAGATGAAGTAGAAGCTGTAGCTAAAAAAATACAAACTGAAGAGATTTAAATAATTTTTAATAAAAAACTAAAAAACCATCTCGAAGAGAGATGGTTTTAAATTAACTAATTCAAATAATTTACACAATGAAAAGGTTTACTACGTCTTTTCATATAATTTTTAAATCAAATTCTGTGCCAAAGATTATATTTATGGTTAAATTATTTTAATTTATTGTTTTGTCATCAATAGTAAATGAACTACATTTATTTTATGAATGATAAAAAATTATTCTTTTTACTATTGCTGGTTTTTTTAAAACCAAACTTATACGAACTGCATGCTCAATTAAATTTAGCATCAAAAAATCATTATATTTGGTTTGATGAGATTGTTGGCAATGGAAATTTAGCAATTTATAATGGAACTATTTTTGAAGAAAAATTTAAAGCTCCAGAAAATAATCATCGTTTTCTTTTAGATGATACTTACCATTTAGGAAATTTAATTTACGACAATCAGCCTTATTATAATATTTATTTAAAATATGACATTCATGAAGATCAGGTAATTGCGAAATTAGCCTATAAAACCAATTTTTTATTTATCAAACTAATCAAAGAAAAAATTACTTCTTTTGAGATTGATAACTCTAATACAGCCATATTTAATACCCAACTTTCATTTATAAGTAGCGAAACAAAACCTAAAGTTTCTGAAAAAAAATTCACGGGATTTTATCAAGTTTTACATCAATTTGATGAAATCTTATTGTTAAAAAAGAATTTTAAAAAAAGAGGAGAAATAATTTTAAACAACTTTGTGTATAGTAATTTTTTAGACAAAGGTTATTTCGTTATTTTAAGAAATAATAATTATTTTGAAGTCAATTCAAAGTATGATTTTATAAATATTTTTCCAAATCAAAAGAAGTATATTTCTATATTTTATCGAAGAAATAGAAAGTTGTTAAGAACTGATAAAGATCAATTTTATACAAATTTAATGAAAGATCTTCAGGTTTCAATTAGCAAAACATAATCAAATAAACAAGATGAAAAAACACCTATTCTTTTTTATTTTTATGATTAGTTTCATTGCAAATGGCCAACAAAAAATAACATTAACTTTTGATAATTTATCTAAAACTGACATCATAAAAAAAATTGAAGAGCAATCTACTTACCGTTTTTTTTATATAGAAAATTGGTTTAAAGAAACAACATTACATTCAGGTATTTATAAGGATGTAAAATTAGAAGAACTTTTGAATGATATTTTTGATAATTCTTTAATCAATTACTTTATCTACTCAAATACAAAAGTAATTTTAACGCAAAACAGTGTTATTCACAACAACTTTTCAAATTTAGTTTGGCAAGAGGAAGAAAACTTTAATATTGTTGAAAAGGTTAAAGAGACTACACCAATTTTTTACAATGAAGTTGTAAAAGATAAATCATCTAAAATAGGTGTTGTTAGAATTGGTAAAGAATCAGAAAACGCTACAGAAAAGTCATATATTCTTAAAGGTTTTGCTAAGAACGAAACTACTGGAGAACCAATTCCTAATTTGGTTGTTTTGGTTGATGATAAAAATTTATCAGCAGTTACAAATAATGAAGGATTTTACTCTATAAAACTTCCTGTTGGTGCCAATACAATTGAAGCTTCATCTTTAGGTTTTACAAGTTTAAAAAAGGTTTTTGTAATTTATAATAATGGCAATTATAATTTTTTGATGACAGAAAGTTCTGTTTTGTTAGATGAATTAATTATTGAATCTAATAGAGATAAAAATATAAATGACCCAGTTACAGGAGTTTCTACCATAAACATGCAAAACATAAAAAATATTCCACTAATTTTAGGAGAAAGAGATATTTTAAGAGTGGCAATTTCTTTACCAGGCATTAAAAAAGCAGGAGAAGGAGCAGCAGGTTTTAATGTTAGAGGAGGTAAAGAAGATCAAAATTTAATTTTGTTAGATAATGCAGTTTTGTATAACCCTTCTCACTTCTTTGGCATTTTTTCGGGTATAAATCCATTTACATCTGGCGATTTAGATGTCTATAAAGGTTCTATACCACCAGAATTTGGTGGTCGATTATCGTCTGTTTTTGATATTAAAACTAAAGAAGCCGATTTTAATGACTTTAATGGTCAAGCTGCAATTGGTCCAATAACTAGTAATTTGTCGTTTCAAATTCCTGTGATACAAAACAAGGCAAGTTTAATTGTTGGTGGAAGAGGAACTTATTCTAATTGGATTTTAAGACAGTTAGATGATGAGAATTTAAGAAATAGTACAGCATCATTTTACGATACAAACCTAAAATATACACACAAATTTAATGATGAAAATACGTTGGAAGTTGCAGGTTATTATAGTTACGATTCTTTTAATGTTACTAGAGATTCTGTGCAAACTTATTCAAACAGATTTCAATCTTTAAAATATAATCATAAATTTAACGAGAAAAATAGTGGTGATTTAATTTTTGCAAATAGTGAGTATAAGTTCAATTTAAAGTTTGATGAAAATGCTGTAAATGATTTTGAACTTGCGTACAGAATTGTAGAAACTGAATTGAAGTTAAAAATGAAATACGATTTAAACAAACAACATAAAATTGAATACGGTATTTCTAATAAATTATTTAATGTTTCTCCAGGGAATATAACACCAAAAGGAAATCAATCGATTGTAAATGAATTTAATTCGCCAGAGGAAAGAGGATTAGAATCAGCATTATTTTTATCAGATAATTTTAAAGTAGATAAAAAATTACAGCTAAATTTAGGAATTAGAGTTTCTATGTTTACAGCTTTAGGACCATCATCACAAAATATTTATGATCCTAATTTTCCAAGATCAGAAAACTCAATTACAGCAGTTAGAGAATTTGATAATAATGAAGTAATTACAACTTATGGAGGTCCAGAAATAAGAACTTCTTTACGTTATTCTTTAACACCAACGTTATCATTTAAAACTGGTTTTAATAGTACATATCAATATATTCATACACTTTCTAATAACACAACAGCTTCTCCTGTAGATACTTGGAGGTTGTCTAACATCAACATAAAACCCCAACAAGCAAATCAGGTTTCTGCTGGGTTTTTCAAAAATATTAATGGAAACGAATATGAATTAAGTTTAGAAAGTTACTACAAAACCTCTAAAAATATTCTAGATTATAAAGTTGGAGCAAGTTTATTATTGAATGATAATATAGAAGCAGATGTTTTACAAGGAAATGGAAAAGCCTATGGAGTTGAATTTTTATTAAAGAAAAATAAAGGAAAATTAAATGGTTGGGTTGGTTATAGTTATTCGCGTTCTTTTATTCAATTAGATAGTGAGTTTAGTGAAGAAAGAGTAAATGCTGGAAATTTTTTTCCAGCGAATTTCGATAAACCACATGATTTAAACATTATTGCAAATTATAGAATTACTAAAAGATATAGTTTTTCTGCCAATTTTTCTTATCAAACAGGCAGGCCAGTTACGTATCCAATAGGTAGTTTTGTAATTAATGGAGAAGAGCGTGTTTTGTATAGTGATCGTAATAAATTTAGAATACCAGATTATTATAGATTAGATGTTGGTTTTAATGTGGAAGGAAATCATAAATTGAAAAAACCAGGACATAGTTTTTGGAATATTTCAGTGTATAATGTTTTAGGAAGAAACAATCCTTATTCAGTATTTTTTGTAACAGAAGCAGGAGAAATAAAAGCGTATAAAAGTTCCATTTTTGCATTTCCTGTGCCAACAATTACTTACAATATTCGTTTTTAAATCAGTTTAAATTATGAAAAAAGTCATATATTTTTTATCGATTTTAATTTCTTTTACAGCTTTATATAGTTGTATTGAAGAGTTTGAGGCTGCTACTACAGAATTTGAAGATGTAATTGTTATTGAAGCAACACTTACAAACGAACTTAAAAATCACGTTGTTAAATTAACTAGAACCTATAAATTTGAAGATGGTGGTCCAAGTTCAGAAACTGGGGCAAACGTAAAAATTATTACAAATAATACTACATACACTTTTAGTGAAATAAGTTCTGGTGTTTACGCATCAAATGAAATTTTTAAAGCAGAGATTGGTGTACCTTATAGTTTAGAAATTACAACACGTAGTGGAAGAGAATACAAATCTAAAGACACACAACTTACAAATATTACAGCAATCGATGATGTATATGCAGCAATAACAACAAATAAAGATGGTGTTGAAGGAATTGGGTTGTTTGTAGATAGTTTTGATGCTACAAATAGTTCTAAATATTATGGTTATGAATTTGATGAAACGTATAAAATTGTTGTTCCTTATTGGTTTCCTACCGATTTAATTTTAACAGATAATGGTGGCATTAGAGAAGTACCAAAATCACAAGAAGAAGAAACTTGCTATAATACCATAGCATCTAAAGGCAGATTATTAACAAATACAACTTTATTAGGTGAAGATCGTGTAAATGGATTTTTATTAAAATTTATTGCTAATGATGATATTCGCGTAAATACAAGATATAGTATTTTAGTAAAACAATACATTCAATCAAGAGAGTCTTACAATTATTTGCGAGTTTTAGAAGAGTTTTCAGAATCTCAAAGTTTATTTTCTCAAGTACAACCTGGTTTTTTGGCAAGTAATATTTTTTCTTTAACCAACGAAAATGAAAAAGTTTTAGGTTTTTTCGAAGTATCATCTGTTTCAGAGAAAAGATATTTTTTCAATCGAGAAGATATTTTAAACACTGATTATCCTTGGCCTTGTGCAGTTACAGAACCAACAGTACAAAGGTTAATCTCGCAATTAAGAAACAATAGAGTAAAATTAATAGGTGTTTTAGATCCTCAAGATCCAATTCCATATCAAGTGGTAAATAGACTTTGTGGAGATTGTACAGCTTCTGGCAGTAATATAAGACCCGATTTTTGGGAAGATTAAATGTTTAAAATGAAAAAAATAATATTTTTATTACTTACAATCTTTTTTCTTTCAGTTTCTTTTGGGCAACAAATATATGCGCAAACGAATACTGATATTCCTCAAGAAAGAATTTTTGTACACTATAATACTTCTTTTTTTTTAACAGGAGAGCAATTGTTATATAAAATATATTGCTTAAATGCAACAGATAATAATTTTACAAATTTAAGTAAAGTAGCCTATGTTGCTTTGGTTGATAAAGATTTAAACGTAAAATTTAAACATAAAATAATTTTAAATGATGGAGTAGGTCAAGGAGATTTTTTTATACCAACTACTATAGAATCTGGGAATTACAAATTAGTTGCGTATACAAAATGGATGTTAAATGGTAGTAAAAACAACTTTTTTCAGGGAGATGTTGCTATTTTAAATCCATTTTTAAATAATACAGCTTTTTTAACGAATGATAAAAATAGCCCAACTAATTCTAATATTAAAGAAGAGAATACTATTAGTAAAATAAATTTAGCTACTAATAAACAAGTTTTTTCGAAAAGAGAAAAAGTTTCTTTAACTATTAATGCTTCTAATGGTATAGATTTTTCTGGAAAATATTCAATTTCAGTTCGTAAAAAAGAAGCTTATAAAATACCAACTCAATATTCTTCAGGAAATTATAAAACAATCTTTAAGGAGGAAAAGAAGTTTACAAATTCAGCAAATTTAAAGCAAGTTCCAGAATTTAGAGGTGAATTAATTTCTGGTAAAATTGTCGATAAAACTACTAAAAAACCAATTGCAGATGTCTATATTTCTATCACTATAACTGGTAAAGAATATGTGTTTAAAGTATCAGAAACTGATAAAAACGGCATGTTTTACTTCAATATTGATGAAATGTACAACTCTACAAACGCTATTTTTGAGATTGATGATCCAAATCGTGAAAATTTAGAAATTATTTTAAATAAAGATGTGTCTATAGATTATAATGCAATTACTTTTAGTGATTTTCAATTGACAAAAGAAGATAAAAATAGGTTGATGCAAAGAAGTATTTACAGCCAAATTGAAAATGCGTACAACCAAAAGAAACAAGATTCTGTAAAGAATTATGCAAAAACAGCTAGTTTTTTTGGTACGAATGTATACACTTATATGTTAGATGATTACAAAAGGTTTCCAACTTTAAAAGAAACGCTTGTAGAAATAACAGAACATATTTATTATACAAGAAGTAGAGATAATTTTGCTATAAAAATACTTGGTTTCGATTTTATTTATGACGATTTAAAACCTTTATTATTAATAGATGGTTTGCAAATTTTAGACGCGAATGAAATTGCGAATTTAAAGACTAAAAATATTAAAAAAATTCAAGTTTTAAAAGAGAATTACGTTTATGGAACCAAACGTTATAATGGTGTAGTTGTTTTAGAAACATTTAATGGCGATTACAATGTTGAAGCAAATAAGAGCTACAAAAAGAAGATAAATTTGTTTAAGCCATTAGTTTCAAAAATATATTTTGAACAAAAATATGACCTAGATACAAATGATAGAATACCAGATTTTAGATATCAATTATTTTGGGATGCTAATTTTAAGTTTTTTAGTAAACAAAATGAGTTCACTTTTTATACATCAGATAATTTAGGAACTTTTGAAGTACATATAGAAGGTTTTACAGAAAAAGGAAATCCAATTTCTGTAAAAACCTACTTTGAAGTTAAATAGCGTGTTTATGCGCTTTGTAAGAAGAACGTACTAAAGCACCACTTTCTACATACATAAAGCCCATTTCTAAACCAATTGTTTCGTATTTTTTAAATTGCTCTGGAGTTATAAATTCCTTAACAGGTAAATGTTTTTTTGTTGGTTGTAAATATTGTCCAATCGTAATTACATCACAATTTACTGCACGTAAATCTTTCATGGTTTGTATTACTTCTTCTTCTTTTTCTCCTAAACCTAGCATCAAACCAGTTTTAGTTCGCATTCCGTTTTCTTTTAAGTATTTTAAAACACCTAAACTTCTATCATATTTTGCTTGAATTCTTACTTCACGAGTTAGCCTTCTTACAGTTTCCATATTGTGAGAAACTACTTCAGGATGTACAGCAATAATTCTATCAATTTGATCGGTTTTTCCTTGAAAATCAGGAATTAAAGTTTCTAAAGTTGTATTTGGGTTTGCTCTACGAATTGCATCCACAGTTTCTGCCCAAATAATAGAACCACCATCTTTTAGATCATCTCTATCTACAGATGTAATTACAGCATGTTTTATGCTCATAATTTTTATAGATCGAGCTACTTTTTCAGGTTCATCCCATTCTACAGTTTCTGGTCTACCAGTTTTTACGCCACAAAAACCACAAGAACGAGTACAAATATTACCTAAAATCATAAAAGTTGCAGTTCCTTCTCCCCAACATTCGCCCATGTTTGGACAGCTTCCACTTGTACAAATGGTGTTTAGTTTATATTTATCAACCAAACCTCTTAATTCCGTGTATTTTTTACCAACAGGTAATTTTACACGTAACCATTTTGGTTTTTTTGGTCTTTCTGGAAGTACTAGAGTTTCTATTGACATTTCTTTCGATTTGAATTGCAAATTTACGAAGAAATTAAGAGAATAGTCTGTTAAAAATTATAGAAATCTGATTGGATTATTCTCTTTTGAATGAATCTTTTTAGTGCAGAAATTTTGCCGGTTTTTTCTTTTTCGGATAAATTTTCCGGAAGCTTAATTTCATCAATTTGAGATTTTAAACTTTGTTTTAAAGTTGATTTAAAATGCTTTTTCCAGATGCGTGAAATTGATTCATAGTAATATTTTTTTAAAAGTAAAATTTTATCAAACTATTTTATATCTATTTTTACTTTTTTGTAAAATATTATCAAAGTTTGAAGTTTTTCCATCTAAAATTTCATTTTTAGATTTTTCCAGTAATTCACCTATTAAATTTTCTTTAAACCTCTCATTACTATTGTCATTTGAAAACTTCATTTTTATTATTTTATGAATTATTTATTTTGATATTTTATCACTTTATAAAAATACAAAATTTCTACAAACTCATTAAAAACCAAAAACTAAATCCTATTAAAAAGACAATTCCAACAAGACTCAAAATTTTGGTAAATATTTTTGGTTGATGTTCTTTAGGCATATTTTTACCTGTTACCAAAATATAATTTAGAATCGCATAAAAAGGGGCTGTTAAAAATGACAAAATAGTGGCGATATTAATGAGATTTCCCATATCTGCCCTATAAAATTGAAGGATGATAAAAGTACCTGCAAAAAGAAAAAGTATCCAAAACCAATATCCGAGCTTATATTTTTTTCTAAATAATAATTCAGAGCTTAAATTCATTGCTCTTGGTGATGCATCTAAAGTTGTAATTGTGGTGCTAAACATGGTTGTAAAAGCAGCAATTGCAATAAAAATATAAGAGAATTCTCCTAAATTATTAGTATATAATGTAATTAACTGAGATGCAAATTCGCCTCCTTTATTAGAGAAGGTTTCTCCAGACTTATACATAACTAAAGCACCTAAAAGTACAAAGCAAATTCCAAGAATAAGTGTTCCAATATAACCCACATTAAAATCGAAAACAGCGTCTTTGGGTTTTATGTTGATAAACGTATTTTTACTTTTTTCTACAGACCAAATGGAATGCCAAATGGAGATATCTAAAGGAGCAGGCATCCAACCTAAAAAAGCAATTAAAAAAGTTATTTCTACAGTTCCTGATGGTAAAATCTGAGAAACATCAAAAGCTTCTTTAGAGCTAAATAAAGCCACAGAAACTGCTGCAATTGTGCTAATTGTTAAAATGATGATGATGTACTTCATCAAATTATCTAGCAATTTGTATTTGCCAACTACAAGAAATAAAATGCTAATCAGCATTAAAATACTAGACCATAAAACCAGGTTGTTTGTAATACCAAAAAGTTGAGAAGCCAAACCTGCTGTAACAATAGTAACTGCAGCTTGAATGGTAAACATTGTGGCAAAATTTATGATGTAATATATAGCTAAAACACCTTTTCCTAATTTTTTGTAACCATCTAATAAAGTTTCGCCAGTTGCTGCTGCATATCTTGGTCCAAATTGAAAAAACGGATATTTAAAAATATGAACCAACAACAACGCCCAAAGCAATCCAAAACCAAATTCAGCTCCAGCTTTTGTAGATTGCACCAAATGCGAAACCCCAATTGCGGCTCCTGCAAATAATAAACCTGGACCTAAAGATTGTAAAAATGATTTTTTCATAATTAAGACCTTTTTTTAAATACAAAAAGCTTATCTAGATCTTGTCTGCTGTCAAAAAGGTCTAGAATAAAAATGGTGTTAACAGTTTTTTTATAAATGACTTTATAACTCCATTTAGATACAACTCTAACAGCTTCATCATTTATAATTAAATCTTTTGAATATTCAAGAGTTGTGTTTTTTAGCGAATCTCCAAGTAAGATTAATTCGTTAAAAACCATCAAAGCATTTTGTGGACTTTTCTCAAATATAGTTTTGTAAATTTCGTTGAGTGATTTTTTGGATTCTTCTGTCCAAACAACCTCCAAAATTAGTTTTTTTGATTTAAAACAAAATCTCTAACTTCATCTGTGCTATAAGTTTTTGCTCCGTTTTTTATGTTTTCTCTAATTGTATTGATATGTTTTTTATAAGAATTTTCTGTAAAAGATTCTCCTTTAGTAGAGTAGATGTTAATATTTTCTTGCGTAGTTTTTTCTTTAATTTTCTCTACTTTAAGCAAAATATCTTCATTTGAATTTAAAATCCATTGGATTAATTCAACTTTTTTAGTTTGTACGTCCATAATAAAAGTTCTTATAAGGTAAATATAATACTAATTTAACAATTTAACTTCTCTTAATAATCTCTGCTAACAACTTTTTTGCACGTAATAATTTTACTTTTACGTTGTTCATAGGCTCGTTTATTTGTGTAGAAATTTCTTTATAACTCAATTCTTGAAAATAGCGTAACTGAATAACTTCTTGGTATTTAGGTTTTAATTGTTTAATGTCTCGTAACAATTTTGCTAAATTTTGTTCTCGAATAATTTTATCTTCTGGAGTTGGGTTTTCATCAACCACCAAATAAATTTTATCTTCTTGTTCTTTGGTAGTTTCTGTTGAGATTGATGTTTTTTTCTTACGCAATAAATCAATATGAACATTTTTAGAAATGGCAATTAACCAGGTTTTAAAAACGTAATTTTCATCAAAAGTGTGAATTTTATCAAAAGCCTTAGAAAAAGTTTGAATGGCAATATCTTCGGCTTCGTTTTCGCTTCTGGTTCTTTTCAATTGATAATTGTAAACATCGACCCAAAAATTATTCAACAAAAAACGAAAAGAAGATTGATTGCCTTCTTTCGCCTTTGAAATATGTGATTCAATTTTGGTGTTGTCTATCTCCAATGATTGGGTTTTGAAATCAAATTAGCAATAAATATACTAATTTGAATCAACAATAAAGAAATTTCTAGCAAAGGAAGAAAAAAAATGATTTGAGGTTCTTGAAGTTTTTTTGCTGACAATCCTATTATAATATATTGAACCAAAAAATAACCAAGTACAATTCCTAAAATTATTTGCCAAGGATACAAGAAGAATAAAATTGCCCCTAAAACATAAAATAGTAGTTTAGAAATAAAAAAAAGATTTAAAAAAAACTGATTTTTAAATTTAAAATGTTCTTCTATAGAGCTTAAAAGTCGCTGTTCTTGAAACCAATCGTTAAAAGATTTTGGAGCATCAGTTTCAACAAAACTATTTTTAGAAATAGCGTAGCTTATGTTTTCTTTTGTTGCAGCATCTTTTATAAATAAATCGTCTTCTGCAAACTTTATTTTTATGTGTTTTATAAAACCATTCACTTTAAAAAACTCCGTTTTTTTATAGGCTAAGTTATTGCCAAAAGCCATAAAAGGAGAACCTTGTTTTGCAAAAGCAAAGCATTGAATAGCCTTTAATAATCTGTGAAAACGAATAAAAAGATTTTTGATTGAGTTTTCTTTTTTATATTTTTCATACCCTAAAATAATTGTTTTTTTTAAGGTAAATTTCTTGCTCATTTCAGTAACCCAATGCTCATTAATTGGACTCGAATTGATGTTCGAAAATAATAAATGGTCGTATTTAGCTGCTTTTATACCCAAGGTTAACGCATACTTTTTGTTGTTCCAAAAAGCTTCGTTATTTTCTACACTTACAACTTTAATATTTTTATGTTTTGCTACAAAACTTTCAATAACATCTTCTGTATCATCTGAAGAAGCATTATCGATTAAAACAATTTCGAATTCAGGATAGTCTTGAGCTAAATAGTTGGGTAGGTTTTGTTGTAAATTAGTTGCACTATTTTTTGCAAATACAATGAGAGAAACTGGTACTTTTTCGGTGTTATTTGCCTTTTTCTTTTGTTTAAAAAGAAAAGAAGAAAATATAAGATAATATAGTATTTGAATTCCTGTAAATGCTACAAAAACGTAGAAAACTACAGTTATAATCATCGAGTAGAAATAATTTTATTGATGTTGTGGTTCTGTGCAAGTTTCAAATTCATCTGCTGACTTTCCGCAAAAACCACAAGCTTCACCATTTTTATTTAACATTGGGTTTTGGCTAGCACATGTTCCTGCAAATTTACCATCTTTTTTTGCCCAAATTTTAATGCAAATTCCAGCTACTCCAAGACCTAATAAAACTAAAGTTATCAAAAATAATTTCATAATATATGATTGTTTTGCAAAGGTACAAATTATAAATGTCATCATAAAATTGATATTTGTAGTTTTTTTGTATGTTTACTTTTTTAAGAAACAAATTTGAGCGAGCAAGAATTTATTAACGATCTCAAGGAAGGAAAACAAACAGCATATAGCCAACTTTTAGATGAGTATCAGCAGAAAGTTTTTAGTACTTGTATTTCCTTTATCCCCAATAAAGAAGATGCAGAAGATGTTGCACAAGAGGTTTTTTTAACTGTTTTTAAATCGATTCATAAATTTAAGGGCGATTCTAAATTATCTACTTGGATGTATAGAATTGCCACCAATAAATGTTTGGAATTCATTAGGAAAAAGAATGCCAAAAAGCGTTTTGCTTTTATGCAAAGTATTATGGGGAATGAAATTCCTTTTGATAAAACCAATTATTTTACAGAGTTTAATCATCCTGGAATTATTTTAGAAAATAAAGAAAAATCTTCTACTATTTTTAAGGCGATAAATACTCTGCCAGAATCACAAAGAGTAATATTTACCTTGGCTAAAATTGATGGAAAAAGTTATGAAGAAATTATGGAAATTACAGGCAAAAGTTTATCATCTGTAGAATCTTTAATGTTTAGAGCAAAAAAATCATTACAAGAAAAATTAGCCACATTTTATAAAAATAACTCATCTTAATTTTTTTAATAAATTTAAAAAAAGGAACGCAAGTTTTTAAAAAATAATGCATCTAATTATATAGAAGTTTTAATTTTATCAATACAAAAAGATGAAATCATCAGAAAAAATAGAAGAAAATATTAAGGAAACCTTTAAGGTTTTAGATACTATTGAAGAAGTGAAGGTGAACCACTTTTTTAAACACAAAGTGTTGCAAAACATAAAAAGCCAACAAGAAGAGAAAGTACCCGTTTTTGGTTGGTTTACGCCTAAATTTCAATTAGCAACTTTAACTGTGATTTTACTATTAAATGTAGGTTCCATTTTATATGCTTTTTCATCGCAAGAAAATAATACAGAAGTTAGTATAGAAAGTTTTGCGGAAGCATATAATTTGCAATCTGAAACAACATCAATTTTAAATTAAACTCAATGAAATCAAAATTACTTCCAGCACTTTTAATAATTTTAATCGTTTTAAATGGGTTTTTAATTTTTATGTTGATAAAAAAACCGCATCAAAATAGAGAACATCTTCCTCAGAGAACCTTTTTAACTGAGCAGTTACAGTTTTCTGAAAAACAAAAAGAAGTATTCGAAAATCTTGATGAAACTCATAGAGAAACTATGATGGATTTAGATAAAAAAATAAGAAAACAAAAAGACATTTTATTCAATTCTTTTGGAAGTGATGACGTAAATACAGATTCTTTAATTAAAAAAAATGGCGAATTACAAGTTCAAAAAGAAGTAGAAGTTTTTCGTTTTTTTAAATCGGTAAGAAAAATTTGTAGCCCAGAACAGCAAGAAAAATTTGATAAAATTATAAATAAAGCATTAAAAGGAGCTGGAGGAGTAAAACCACCAAGGAATAATGATAGAAGACCTCCAAGAGAAGGAGGAATGCCACCACCAAGATAATTTTTTTAATTCAATTTAAATACTATCAATTTTTATAGGTAGCCTTATTAATTTGTTAATAAGGCTTATTTGTTAAAGTAAAGTTAATGGCCACAAGTTTTTAAAAGGATCTGCATCTTAATACATATAACATTAAAAACAGAATAATGAAAAAATTAATTTTAAGTATCAGTCTAGTAATTTTAGGTTTTATGAGTGTAAATGCACAAGAAGAAAATAATGAGAAAGAAAAAAGAAAAGGACCACCATCAATAGAGCAAATTTTTAAAGATTTAGACAAAGATGAAGATGGTAAAATTTCTTTGAAAGAAGCGAAAGGACGTTTAAAAAAAGATTTTAAAAAAGTAGATTTGAATGAAGATTGTTTTATTACTAAAGAAGAATTAAAAAAAGCACCAAAACCTAAAAGACCAGAAAAAAGAGAAAATAACTAAAATTTTGCGCAAGTTTTTATTTAAAGACGCATCTAAAGAATTACAAACAACTTAAACTATCAAAAAAAAATGAAAAATAAGATAACTAAAATTACAGTATTTTTTTCAATAATATCTTTAGGAATTATTGCTTGTAGTTCATCATCTCAAGAAGAACAAGAAGAAATAATTATCACAAATGGAGTTTTACACAATGCTTTTGCTGATTTTGATGTAGACGAAACAACAATATATGTATCAGGAGCAAATGTTGTGATTGAAACAACTGGTTTACCCAATCATACAACACCTTATTGGAGTACAAATCATCCTTTATATATAGCACCAACAACGACAACTACTGGTATGATGACTCCAACAAGAATAGATACTTCTAATAGAGATTTTACAGGTACTTTAACGGTTTCTCAAAGTCCTTCTAAAGCTACTTCTACAACTTCAACAAGTTTAGGAGCTATAGGAATTGCTGTAAGTGGTGCTTATATTTATAACGATCAAGAAGGAAATGGACCATTGAGCTCTGCTGCAGGAAGTTTAGATTATACAGGAGGTCATATTGGGCCTTCTCAATATCATTATCATTTAGAGCCTTTGGCTTTTACAAATGATGACGAAAATTTAGTAGGTATTATTTCTGATGGATTTTTCCTGTATGGGAGAAAATGCAATGCAACAGGTACATATCCAACTGGTTTAGATGCTTCTGGTGGTCATACAAGTGCAACACAACATTCTTTAAATGATGAATATCATTATCATATTATTAATGAATTATATACAACAACAGGAAGGTATTTAGCTTTTGCTGGTCCATATCAAGGTACTCCAAATGCGATTAACTAAATATTATATCATATTTATTTGTGTTTTTAGTGCTTGTAAAAAGCAAGTTTCTAAAAACACACCTTTATCAACCGAAAAAATAATTCAAACTATTTCTGTTGATAAAAATGATTTGGAATTAAATCAACTAAAAGGAAAATGGTTTTATAATAATGAGCCTTTTAATGGTTTTGGTATAAAAGTGTATGAAAATGATAGTTTATCAGAAAAAACGGGGTTTTTTAATGGTAAAAGAGAAGGAGTAGATTTAAAATATTTTGAAAACGGAAACCTTAAAAGAAAAGCTTTTTATGTTGATAATAAACTTCAGGGTAAAAAATTTAATTATTCAAAAGCTGGTATTTTAATTTCAGAATCTAATTACAAAGATGGAAAACTTGATGGTGTTCAAAAGATTTGGTTTGATAATGGAACATTGGCAAAAAAGAAACATTTAAAAGAGGGCAAAGAAGAAGGTTTGCAACAAGCTTGGTTAGAAAATGGAAAGATTTACGTGAATTACGAAGCAAAAAACGGAAGAGTTTTTGGTATGAAACGTGCCAATTTATGTTATCAACTAAAAAATGAAAAAATTGTAGAGAATGAAGAAATATAGTTTTTTTTTACTAGTGATTCTTCCTTTTTTCTTTGGATGTAAAAATGATAAGAAACAAGAAGTTGCAAGCAGAGTAGCTGAATTACCTTTTTATAATTCACCAACTTTTACACCAAAATGGTTGGATAAAAAGAGCAATGAATTAAAGGGTTTTCATAAAATCCCTGATTTTAAGTTGACCAATCAAAATGGAGAAATTATCACTCAAAAAACATTTGAAAACAAAATTTATGTCACTGATTTTTTCTTTACAACTTGCCCAGGAATTTGTCCAATGATGACCAAAAATATGACAATGGTGCAAGAAGCTTTTAAAAATGATAATGAAGTTTTAATGCTTTCACACTCAGTAACTCCAACAATAGATTCAGTTCCTCAATTAAAAAAATATGCTTTAGAAAAACAAATTGGTAATAATTGGCATTTGGTTACAGGAAATAAAAAAGAAATTTACGATTTAGGAAGACAGTGGTATTTTGTGGAAGAAGATTTAGGAGAGCCTAAAGGATTAGACGATTTTTTACATACAGAAAACTTTATATTAATTGACAAAAACAAACATATAAGAGGTATTTACAATGGATTGAATAAAAATTCTGTGGAACAATTAATTGCAGATATTAATACATTAAAATTAGAATAAAACTTATTGAAGTGGGGATTAGTAAGTTTACTCTATCATTAATTTGATAGAGTTTTTTTTTGATGAAGATTTTATTGAACAGTATGTTTTAATTAGTTTTTTTCGACTTTTTTACTCTATAAAATATAGTAAATTGAATAATTAAACCTATAAAAACTAAAAAAGCAATTTCTAATTTAGACATTACATTGTTTGTGTCTAAAGATCTTTGAGCGATACTTGTTAAATTTTTACTCTCATTAATTTGAATTTCAGATAATTCAATTAAATCTAATTTTATGATATTAATGTTTTCGATAATTTCATTATTGTTATCTGAATTTTCATTTTCTAAATCAATCAAACTATTAAAATCTACTTTTAGTTTTTCAAAAATTCGATTCTCTTTTTTAGTAAGCTTAGTTTCAGAAAATTTTTCAATTAAAAGATTAAAATCCCTATTTAAATTATGGTTAACGCTATTAGGGCTTTCTGTAAGCATAGAAAGTTGTTTGTTGTATATAATAGCATTCATTTTGTAGATAAAATCTTGTGCAATAACTCTATCTGTATGCAAACTTAGTACTGTATTTTGTACAGTATCAAAATGTCTTTTATCTAACCTATTGGTAGCAAAAACCAACAAAAAAACTATTGAAAGTGCTAAGCCTACATTTACTCTATTGGATATCGACATATTTTTATTTTTTTATTCTTTACTTATAGTATTGCATAAAATTTTTATAATTAAATTGACTTTATTTTGATTAAAATCAAAAATAAAGCCAAATACAAGGTTTAAATACCTTTAAAATTTCAGTTCTCTAAAATAAAAGTTATTCTTGAATATTCAATGTAATTTATAAAAAAAAATATAGATTTTATGCAATTACGTTTACTTCAATTTCTAGTTCTATTTGAAACTGATTTAAAATTGTTTGCTGTATTTTTTGTGCCAATTGATAAATTTCTTTTCCAGTTGCATTGCCATAATTTACCAAAACTAGGGCTTGTTTTTCATGTACACCATAATTGCCAAAACGTTTTCCTTTAAAACCAGCTTTTTCTATTAGCCAACCAGCAGGTATTTTAACTTTGGTTTCAGATTTCTCTGAGGAGTTTATCTTGAGCAAAGTTGAAAGGCTCGAATTAACAGGATAACAAGGAATGTTTGGATATTCTTTTTGTAATTTTAAAAACAACTTTTCAGAAATTACTGGATTTTTAAAAAAACTACCACTATTACCAATCTCTTTTGGATCTGGTAATTTCGATTTTCTAATCGCAATTACAGCATCAGAAATATCTTTTAAAGAAGGTTTTTTGATGTTTTTTACAGCTAATTCAGTTTCTATAGCACCATAAGAAGTATTTAAATGATGACTATTTTTCGTCAGTTTAAAACTTACAGCAGTAATTACATAGTTGCCTTTTACTTCATTCTTAAAAATAGAATTTCGATACCCAAAATTACATTCAGCATTTGAAAATGAAACTAATTTTTGACTTTCAATTTCTACAGCTTCCACTTTTATGATGGTGTCTTTTACCTCAACACCATATGCACCAATATTTTGGATTGGACAAGTACCCACATTTCCAGGAATTAAAGATAAATTTTCAATGCCTCCATAATCGTTATCAACACAAAACAAAACGAATTCGTGCCAATTTTCACCAGCATTTACGGTTAAGTACACAAAATTATCATCTTCTTTATCAATAGAAATTCCTTTGATATCAATATGAACCACCAATTTTTCAATATCTTTTGTGAGTAACATATTACTGCCACCAGAAATTAAAAAAATGTCTTTTTCAACTTTTAACAATTGTTGTAATTGATACACTGAATCAACAGTAATAAAACGTTTTGCAGTTACGTTTATACCAAAAGTATTATAGTTTTTTAAAGATATGTTTTGTTGGATGTTCATTTGCGATGGTTAAAAATAAACCTTTTAATGTATTTTTTTTGTGAAGTTAGGTTTGGTAAAATTAAAAAAACTTATTGTAATAGTATTCAACTACGTATTATAATAAATTAGTTATATTCGGATGTTGTGTAAAGTATTTATTCTTTTTCAACTGACGTTTCCCATCCGTCGTAATCTCCATTATATTTTTTAGCTAATTCTCTCAATTGATTTGTAATTAGATTAACTGAATTCAAATCTACTTTATGAACTTTCCAAATTCTAATTTCAAAAGGTCTTTCAAGAGATGCCTTTTCATTCTGACTTTTAATTTTGAAATTTAGTTTTTCAATTTCTTTTCTAAATAAACTTAAATTTTCCTTTTTGGAAAAGTAGACCCAATGATCAACTTGTCGTTCTTTTTTTAGTTTATCACCAGCTTGAATTAATTGACGAACGACTTTTTCGTCTTCTATATAATTTATGGTTTCCTCATTTGGATAAAGAAATTCTCTGTAATATTTCCAGTTGGTGTCTTTTATTAGATTTATATAATATTTTTCTTTTGGAAAATTCCGTTTGTAAAAATTTTCAAGCTTTTCTTTTATTCCGTTTTCAGATTGCAAATAAAAGTAATCAAGTCTTTCATAATCGTAAGTAAATGAACCTACAATAATGTTTTTACAATTCTTATTCAATATTTCAATTATTCCATCAGTTACTTTATATAGCTTGTCAAAAGTTTGTTTTTCAGGAAAACCATCTTCTCTTTTACTTTCATATTTTATTCCTGTAACTAATACATATTCAAATTCCTTATTAGGAACTGAATTTATTAAATCCATTCTAACAGTAGTTGAACCTGGTTTACTTTTTTCATATGTAGCAATATATGTCTCCCAACTTTCCTTTTTTGATTGAGAGTTTAAAAAAGAGGTAATAAAAGCTATTAAAATTAGCGTTAGTTTTTTCATTCTGTATTATACTGAAATAGGTTGACCTTTTTTTAGTTTAAATTATCCCGTCCAAATTATTTTTTTTAGCCGTTTAGAAGGCAAAAAATAATTTGAACTGCTATTAGTTTAAATTTTAAGTTCAGTCAAATTTAGTTTATTTTTTCGATATGATTTGTATTTGATATTTGGGTTTAGGTGTACTTCAGCTGGTTTTCTTAAATCTAAGCTAAAATGGGTTCTTAAATTGTTGTAAATATGCACAGCTTGATTCGCAGTTTTTTGAGCAATCTCTGTATTTTTAATGCAATTTTTAAGACCATATTCATATTTCAAAGTTCTGTTTATTCTTTCTGCGATTGCATTTTCATAAGGGTCGTATTGTTCTGTCATACTCATAATAATTCCATTATTTTCAGCAAATTGAGTGTATTTTGGATTACAGTATTGAAAACCTCTATCTGAGTGATGAATGAGTTTTTTATTAGGGTATTTTCTGTTTTTAATAGCCATTTGAAGCGCTTTTGTACAGAGAGAAGTTTTCATATGATTATCTAGATTATATCCCATAATTTGCTTGGAATAGGCGTCTGTAACAATTGCTAAATAGTTATGTCCATTATCTGTTTTAATATAGGTTATATCGCTTACCCAGAGCTGTTCTGGTCTAGTTGGCACTTGGTCTTTAATTAGGTTTTTATATTTTCTAAACAGGTGATTAGAGTTGGTTGTTGTCACGTAGTTTTTGAGTTTGGGTACCAGTAAATTATGAAGCCTTAAAACGTCATACAACTTGTCTCTTCCTATTTTAATTTCTTGGTTAATAAAGTCTTGTTTAAGTTCAGCATATAGTTTGATACCACCCGTTTTTTGACCTACCTTTTTACGGTAGTTTTTAACCATTTTAATAATTTTGGTATCGTTTATTTGTTTGATTTTTTGTGTTTTAAGTCTTTTGTAGTAGGCTTGTTTGCTAATCCCAAAACATTGATAGATCCATTTTGTTTTAAAATGTTTTTCTTTTTTAGTTCTATCTCTTTTGCTAATGTTTTGGGCAATGACTTTTTTGCCAAATCGACCCCTGTAATGATTTCCATATCAGCAATAATGTCTTGTTGAAAGTCTTTTACAAACTCCAACTCTTCAATACGTTCCTTTAATTTTTTAATTTCATCGTTTTTACTCATACCAGTGTTTTGTTGCACTAAAGTACTGTATTTTTTAATCCAATAACCAATAGTAGTTCTAGGAACATCATATTTTTTGGAAGCAAAGTTTGTTGAAATCTGACCATTTTGAATTTGGTCAACGACGAATAGTTTGGTTTCTAAAGTTACTTTTTGGTACTTTTTTTTCTGCCAGTGTTGTTTTTGATTTTTCATAAGTGACTATTAATAATTGATGAATTTTTAGTCAACCTATTTCAGGAAAGTACATTCTGGGTATTTTACACAACGTGTTTGTATATGGTTTGTTGCGTGTTTTAAGCAACTAATTTAGTAAATAATTAACGACCAAGAAAGTCCGCGAGGACTTTCGTAAGTGGGCGAGAAGCCAGCAATAAATTATATACGGTGTTGCCAGTAGTATTTTTAGTAATAAACTTTAATTTCATTCGGTTTTTTATAGAACTGTAAAAATTTTCTAATTCTTACGGATGTTTTAGTTCCTTCAATAAAAGTTCTTTCCCATACTTTCAAATCTTTTACAATTTTCAAAATATCTATTTCAAAATTTGTTTTAGGTTTTCTGATTTCAATATTTTTTGGTTTATTTAAATTATAGATTGAATCAATAACTTCATTGTTTTCAATATTCATATGTTCTTTAGAAGTCAAGTTTGCTGATATTAGATTTCCTTTTCTGTCTATGTCTACGACAATATCAACTCTATTTTCTTTATATTTTTCTCCGTAGTTTTTATTTTTATAATTATTTAATATTGAGTCTAAATTAATTTTAGGTTTTGCATTCGTAAAATGACCGTCTAAATTCGTAAAAGTGTATTTGTCAATTTTAAATTCATTTCCATTGTCTAAAATTTTTTGCTCTCTCTCTGAAATAATTCTTTTCCCTATGGGTTTTGAGTTAGAACAGTAATAGCCAAAAGTCAATTTATCTTTCCAATAGTAAGCATAGACAAGCCAATTTTCGTTTTTATTTACATTCCAATCACAAGAAGTCCATTCTCCAGTATATTTTCCTTCTGATTTTAAAGTGAATTTCAATTCTGTTGGATTATTATTTCCTTTATAATATTTTGAAACTTTGAAAGTGATAGTGTATGTTAATGAATCTTTTGCATAGACTTTAGAAATTACTTTTCCTTCAAAAACAAATTCTGATGATTCAAATTCAATAATTGGTTTTGGAGTTTCACAACTACAAGCATTCGTTTTAAAAAACGAAAATATAAAAATCACTAAAATTATTGTTTTTTTCATATTACTGGCAACTCCTTATATAATAACTTTTATTACACATATCCCGCAAAAATTACGGGATATGTTATTTTCTTAAATAGTAATTATGTATAAACTACTCTTTATAAACCTTTAAAGCTTCTTTTAAAATCTCAACAGATTTTATCAAGTCTTTTTGGTTCAAAACGTAGGCCATTCTAATTTGATTTTTTCCTTCACCTGGAGTTGAGTAAAAGCCACTTGCAGGGGCAACCATTACAGTTTCGTTATTCAAATTAAAATCTTCTAATAACCATTGAGCAAAAGCATCTGTGTCTGCAACAGGTAATTGCGCAACACAATAAAAAGCACCTTTTGGCTTGGCAACTTTTACGCCATCAATTTTCTCTAATTCAGTTATTAACGTATTTCTACGTTCTACATATTCTGCTTTTACATCATCAAAATAACTTTGTGGTGTATCTAAAGCAGCTTCACTTGCAAGTAATGCATATGTAGGTGGACTTAATCTTGCTTGTGCAAATTTAACAGCTGTTTTTATAAAGTCTGGGTTTTTAGAAACAATACAACCAATTCTTGCTCCACACATGCTGTAACGTTTAGAAACGGAATCTACAACAATGGCATTTTGCTCTAAACCTTCTAAAGAAAGTACAGAGGTGTGCTCTAAACCATCATAAGCAAATTCTCGGTAAACTTCATCCGCAATTAAAAATAAATCGTGTTTTAAAACAATTTCTTTTAATTTTTGAATTTCTTCTTTTGAATATAAATACCCAGTCGGATTTCCTGGATTACAAATTAAAATTGCCTTCGTTTTTTTGGTGATTAATTTTTCGAATTCTTCAATTTTAGGAAGTGCAAAGTTATCATCTATGCTAGAAGTTACAGGAACAACTGTTACTCCAGAAGCTGTAGAAAATCCATTATAATTTGCATAAAAAGGCTCAGGAATTATTATTTCATCACCAGCATCTGCAATGCTTCCCATGGTAAAAAACAACGCTTCAGAACCACCTGTGGTTACAATAATATTATCTTCAGTTACGTTAATGTTATTGTTTCTATAGTATTTAGATAGTTTAACTCTATATTCTTCCGAACCTTCAGAACGTGCATAGGATAGGGTTTCGATATTGTTGTTTTTAACAGCATCTAAAGCAACTTGTGGTGTTTTAATATCTGGCTGACCAATATTTAAATGGTATACTTTAACGCCTCTTTTTTTCGCATCTTCAGCATAAGGTACCAATTTTCTTATTGGCGATTCTGGCATTTGATTTCCTTTTATAGATATTGTAGGCATACGATTATTTGTTTTAAATTTATACGCAAATTTCCGAAATATATTTTAGAAAAGCGATTTAATTTCAGATTCTTTAAAAGGTTAAAAGTTTGCTAAAAATAAATTGAAATGAAACTTAATTTGTATCTTTCTTATCATCCTAAAAAAAATATTTTTTTGAAAAAAACAGTACTTTTTATTATACTACTAATGTGTATTTTTTCTTTGGATGTAAACTGCCAAGAAGGTTTTGAGTTTTTGGACAAAACAAAAACGAAACAACGAGTTAGTTTTAAATTTATTAATAATTTAATTATAATTCCTTTAGAAATAAATGGTAGAACATTGTCTTTTATTTTAGATTCTGGTGTAAATAAAACAATTCTTTTTAACATTACAAAAAATGATAGCATTGGTTTAAATAATGTTGAAAAAGTAAGCTTACAAGGCTTAGGAAATGGAAATCCTGTGGAAGCTTTATTATCAAAAAAAAATACGGTAAACCTAAAAGGGCTAACAAGTTCCAACGAAACTTTATTTGTAATTGTTGAAGATTATTTAGATTTATCTGCAAAAATGGGCATTACCATTCATGGTATTGTTGGGTATAATTTGCTAAAGAATTTTGTTGTTAAAATTAATTATAAGGCTAAAAAAATAGTTTTTTATAAACCAGAAAATTACAAGGCTAAAAAATGTAGAAAGTGCGAAGTTTTCCCTTTAACTTTTTACAGAAGAAAACCATATATAGATGCACAAGTTCAGTTAGATACTGTTGGGAACTCTTTAACGGATGTAAAACTTTTAATAGATACTGGAGGTAGTGATGCTCTTTGGCTTTTTGAGGATACCAAAGATGTTATTCAAACGCCAAATCGCTTTTTTACAGATATTTTAGGGGAAGGCTTAAGTGGTCTTGTTTATGGAAATAGAAGTAGAATACCTAAAATTAAGTTGAAATCTTTTGAGTTAGAAAAGCCAACAGTTTCCTTTTTAGATTCTCTTTCTACCAACAATGCAATAAGCTTTAAAGAAAGAAATGGCAGTATTGGAGCAGCCGTTTTAAAAAGGTTTGTAGTTTGGTTCGATTACCCAAACAGAAAAATTACACTCAAAAAAAATAGTTCTTTAAAAAAAGGTTTTAATTATAATATGAGTGGTTTAGAAGTAATTTATAGTGGTGCAAAACTGGTAAAGGAAAAAGACATCAACACTTTTTCAGATAGCTATCAACAAAAAGCAAACCCTAACAATTCGATTAGTTTTATAACAAGTTTTTCATACAAGTTTAAACCAACTTATAAAATTAATTCTGTTGTAAAAGAATCTCCAGGAGGAAAAGCAGGCATTTTAAAAGACGATATTATTTTAAAAATTAATGGCAAATCGTCTTATGATTACACCTTAGGACAAATCATCAATTTATTCAAACAAAAAAAAGGTAGAAAAATTAAAATGTTAATAGAAAGAAAAGGAGTTGCAATGAAGTTTCAATTTCGGTTAGAAGCTAAAATTTAAAATTAATGATCGTTAGAAAGCATGCTTTTTTCTTTTTCTAACGAAACACCATTGTATACAAAACCTTTAATTTTAAGAACTGTTCTTTCGTTTTTTGCATTTGATAATATGGTGATCGATTTAGAAAATCCGCCAATAATTTTGGTGTTATAAGAAACTTTTATGGTTCCTTTTTCGTTTGGTAATATTGGCTTTTCTGGTTTTTCAGGAATCGTGCAACCACAAGTAGATTTAATATCTTTTATAATTAGTGGTTGATCGCCAATATTGGTAAATGTAAAGGTTCTTACGCCATTAGCATTTTTATCAATTTTACCATAATCAATCGTGGTTTTATCAAACTTAAATTCTTGAGCATTGATAGCAAAATTGAAAAATCCTATAAAAAATAAAGCAAGTATCGTTTTCATATTAATCAATTATAAAACCTTTAATTTTAATTTTTTTGGGTGATGTTTTTGCATTTGAGAAAATAATAATTTCTTTAGAAAAACCACCAACAGTTGCAGTATCATAAGAAACTGTAATGGTTGCTTCTTCTCCTGGCATAATTGGTTTCTCTGGTTTTTCTGGCACAGTACAATCGCAAGAAGTTTTTATTTCTTTTATTATGATTGGAGCATCACCAACATTCGTGAATTTAAAAATACGTTTGCCATCTGCATTTTTTTTAATTTTTCCGTAATTAATAGTTTCCTTTTCAAATTTGAATTCCTGAGCAGAAATCGCCATTGAAAATAAAAACCCTAAAACAAAAAGAAATAATTTTTTCATACTACAAATTTACAAATTTAAAATGATACAGATTAAAAAGTACAAAATCATACTTAGTTTTAAGCCACGAATACACGAATTAATTATTTTAAAAAAGATAATAGATGATTTCACAAATAGAAACCAAAGGTTTATAAAATTCGTGAATTCGTGGCTAATTTTTAGATGATATTTGCAAAATAAAAAGTGTAATTCTATCCTAAAATAATCAACCTCACATTTCCTCTACAAAAAAGAGAATTGTATTTTTGCGAACTATATTCAAAAATTATTCCAAAGTATGGCAATTCCATCTAAATATGATGCAAGTAAGGTAGAAGATAAGTGGTATGCTTATTGGCTTAAAAATAACTATTTTCATTCGGAAGTAGATCACACCAAAGAATCTTATACCATTGTAATTCCACCTCCAAACGTAACTGGAGTTTTGCACATGGGCCACATGTTGAACAATACAATTCAAGATGTTTTGGTTCGTAGAGCAAGATTATTGGGCAAAAACGCTTGTTGGGTTCCTGGAACAGATCATGCATCAATTGCAACAGAAGCAAAAGTTGTAGCAAAATTAAAAGAGCAAGGTATTTCTAAAAACGATTTAACTAGAGCTGAATTCTTGCAACATGCTTTTGATTGGAAAGACGAATATGGAGGAAAAATTTTGGAACAACTTAAAAAGTTAGGAGCTTCTTGCGATTGGGAAAGAACCAAGTTTACTATGGATCCAGAAATGTCTGAATCTGTCATTAAAGTTTTTGTTGATTTATACAACAAGGGGCTAATTTACAGAGGTTACAGAATGGTAAATTGGGATCCTGAAGCAAAAACTACACTTTCTGATGAAGAAGTAATTCATGAAGAAAGACAAGGTAATTTATACTATTTAAAGTATAAAATCCTTTCAGAGGAAAATGAAAAAGTTTCTCAAAGCAACAGTGAGAGTTCTCCTCCTTTGGAGGAGTTAGAGGAGGCCTTTTTAACAATCGCTACAACTCGTCCAGAAACCATTTTTGGAGATACTGCAATTTGTATCAACCCAAATGATGAGCGTTTTACGCATTTAAAAGGGAAGAAAGCAATTGTGCCACTTTGTGGAAGAATTATCCCAATTATTGAAGATGAATATGTTGACTTAGAGTTTGGAACAGGTTGTTTAAAAGTTACACCAGCTCATGATGAAAATGATAAAAATTTAGGTGATAAACACAATCTTGAAGTTATCGATATTTTTAATGACGATGCTTCTTTGAATTCTTTTGGTTTGCATTATCAAGGAAAGGACAGGTTTGTTGTTCGTAAGGAAATTGCTCAAGAATTAGAAGAAAAAGGGATTTTAGTAAAAACTGAAGTGCATACCAATAAAGTTGGAACTTCAGAAAGAACAAAAGCCGTTATTGAACCAAGATTGTCAGATCAATGGTTTTTAAAAATGGAAGAGTTGGCAAAACCTGCTATTGATGCTGTTTTAGGTGATAATGCTGAAGTGAATTTATATCCAAAAAAGTTTGAAAATACTTACAGACATTGGATGGAAAATGTACGTGATTGGAATATTTCTCGTCAACTTTGGTGGGGACAACAAATTCCTGCTTATTTTTATGGAGATCGAAAAGAAGATTTTGTAGTTGCAGAAGATATTGAAACTGCTCTTGAACTTGCGAAAAAGAAAACTTCAAACTCCCAACTTCAAACTTCTGACTTAAAGCAGGATGAAGATGCATTAGATACTTGGTTCTCTTCCTGGTTGTGGCCAATGAGTGTTTTTGACGGAATTAGAAATCCAGAAAACGAAGAAATTAAATACTATTACCCAACAAACGATTTAGTAACTGGACCCGATATTTTATTTTTCTGGGTAGCTAGAATGATTGTTGCTGGGTATGAATACAAAGATGCAAGACCTTTCGAAAATGTGTATTTAACTGGTTTGGTTAGAGACAAACAAAGACGAAAAATGTCTAAATCTTTAGGGAACTCTCCTGATGCTTTAAAATTGATAGAAGAGTTTGGTGCTGATGGAGTAAGAGTAGGACTTTTATTAAGTGCGCCAGCAGGAAATGATATTTTATTCGATGAAGATTTATGTCAGCAAGGAAAAGGTTTTGCGAACAAAATTTGGAATGCCTTTCGATTGATAAAAGGTTGGGAAGTAGATGCGAGTTTACCACAACCAGCAACTGCAAAAATTGGTTTGGAATGGTATGAAGCTAAGTTTCAAAAAGCATTGGCAGAAATAGAAGATCATTTTTCTAAATACAGGTTATCTGATGCTTTAATGGCAATTTATAAATTAATCAATGACGATTTTTCTTCTTGGTTATTAGAAATTGTAAAACCTGCATATCAACAACCCATTGATAAAATTACGTTTGATGCCACTATTGAGGTTTTAGAAAATAACTTAAAAGTGTTGCATCCTTTTATGCCATTTTTAACAGAAGAAATTTGGCAATTTATTGCTGATAGAACTCCAGAAGAAGCTTTAATTATTGCAAAATATCCTGTAATAAAAGATTTTGA
This sequence comes from Polaribacter sp. Hel_I_88, assembly GCF_000687935.1. Classification (NCBI taxonomy): domain Bacteria; kingdom Pseudomonadati; phylum Bacteroidota; class Flavobacteriia; order Flavobacteriales; family Flavobacteriaceae; genus Polaribacter; species Polaribacter sp. Hel_I_88. The sequence goes on from NZ_JHZZ01000001.1 coordinate 2,977,912, forward strand.
TACTCAAATAATTGCAGATTTTGATTTTGCTTCGGATGTAATTTCTGGCATTAGAACCATCAGAAAAGATAAAAATATTGCCTTTAAAGATGCCATTGAATTGTTTGTAATTGATGCAGAACAAAATCCAAAAGACTTTGATGTTGTTATTCAAAAATTGACGAATACTTCAAGTATAAAAACGGTTACAGAAAAAGTAGAAGGCGCTTCTTTTAGAGTAAAATCTAATGAATACTTTGTGCCAATATCTTTAGAAAATATAGATGTTGAAGCAGAAATTGAGAAATTATCAGCAGAATTAAAAAGAGCACAAGGCTTTTTAGTAGGAATTCAAAAGAAATTAGCAAACGAACGTTTTGTGGCGAATGCACCAGAAAAAGTTTTGGAATTAGAACGCAAAAAAGAATCTGATACGTTGGCTAAAATTCAAACAATTATTGGAAGTTTAAATTCTTTAAAATAATTTTGAACTAACACTTTTTACATAATAAGTTTTAAAAAACCATAAGAGTCAATTCTTGTGGTTTTTTTAACTTATAACGTTAAAGAAATCAAAAAAAGAATCTTCTCAAAGAATATCGCTCTTTAATATTAGTTTATAGAAGTAACTATAAAACATTAATTATGAAAAAACTTATGATTCCAGTTGCTATTTTAGCAATGATGACAACTTCATGTGTTTCAAAAAAGAAATATGTTGAATTAGAAGAAAGACATACAAATACAAAAGGAACCCTCCAAAAAACAACTTTAGAGAAAGAAGCTTTGGAAGCTAAATTTGCAAAAATTGAAGAACGTGTTGTTTCTTACAACGATAAAATAAATTCTTTAAAAAGTGATAACGTTTCTTTGCAAAGAGAAAATGAAGTAAAATTAGATATGGTTGGGAATACTGCAGTAATATCTAAAAGAACAAAAGAAAAAATGTTGGAAACATTAGCAAAAGTAGATCCAGCTATTTTAGCAAATGCTACTACACTAAAAGATTCATTAAATATTGCAGTATCTTATAATTTAAAAAAATCTATTGATACTTCAGATTTGGAAAATTCCGATGATATTGAAATAAATATAGATCAAACTGTAGTGATGATTTCTGTATCTGATAAATTGCTTTTTAATACAGCAAGTTATAGTGTAAAAAGAGGTGCGTATCCTTTGTTAGAAAAATTAGCAAAAGTTATAAAATCTGAACCAAGTATGGATGTAATGATTGAAGGGCACACAGATTCTAGAACTATAAACAATGCAGTTGTGCAAGACAATTGGGATTTGAGTGTAAAAAGAGCAACATCAATTATTAGACTTTTGGAAGATAAATACAAAGTAGAAGGTAAAAGATTAATTGCTGCTGGTAGAGGTTCTACAATGCCTTTGGTTGAAAATACTTCAAACAAAAATAGAGCAAGAAATAGAAGAACACGTATTGTGATTTTGCCAAATCTAGATAAATTCTTTTCTCTTTTAACAGATGAAGGTGTTATTGAATAACATTAAATTAAATATTAAAAACATAAAAAAAGCTCCAGTTTGGAGCTTTTTTTATGAAATATAATTAGTTATGATGCTTTTGTGTCACTCTTATCATGATTCTTAAAAAATTGCATTACAATTAAAGCACCAACAATTGAAGAAGCTAAACCTTCTATCATTAAAGAGAAAAATACTTCAAAAACGTCTAAATCTCCACCAATTAAAAAGTTGTTGTTCATTAAGTCTAAAAATTCAGGACTTATAAATTCTATATAAAGCAACACACCTACAGAAGAAATTAATACACTTAATGCGCCTGTTGCAAATGCAGAGCCAAAATTTAAGCCATAATTAGTAACGCCATTTTTTGCGATACTTTCTTTAACGGCTTGTCTTATTCCTAAAATTACAAAAACAATGTTTAAAAATCTTAAATAAGGATTATCTTCCTGTCCTAATAATTTACTTAAAAAAAAGAACCCACTAATCATTAAAACGATTAATAAGGCGTTTTTTATTATAATTTTTCTTTGTGACATTTGTTTATTTTTTTTGGTTAATATCTAAACAAATTTAAGAAAATCATCTTAATAAACTCTTAAATAAAATTTAAAACTTTTTATTGTTCAAGTTGTTAGTTTCCTAAAACGTTTTCTATTTTCGTTAATTCCTCCTCAGAAAAAGTAGTGTTTTCAATAGCCTTAACACTATCTAAAATTTGTTCGGTTTTACTTGCGCCAATTAAAACAGAGGTAATTCTATCATCTTTTAAAATCCAAGAAATTGCCATTTGTGCCAAATTCTGATTTCTGTTTTTAGCGATTTCATTCAATGCTTTAATTTTTGGCAACATTTTTTGAACATTTTCAGCGTTTAAAAATGGGCTATCTTTTACAGCTCTTGAATCTTTTGGCAATCCATTTATATATTTATTGGTTAGCATTCCTTGTGCTAAAGGCGAAAAACAGATGGCACCAATGCTCGATTTTCCTAATAAATCTAACAAACCATCTTCAATCCATCTATTAAATAAACTATAATTTGGTTGATGAATTAAACACGGAGTTCCTAACTCTTTTAATATTTTAAATGCATCTTCAGCTCTTTCTGGTTGATAATTTGACAAACCAACATACAAGGCTTTTCCTTGTCTTACCATCAAATCTAAAGTGCCCATGGTTTCTTCTAAAGGTGTGTCATAATCGGGTCTATGATGATAAAAAATATCAACATAATCCAAACCCATTCGTTTTAAACTTTGATCTAAACTGGCAACCAAAAACTTTTTAGAACCCAAATCTCCATAAGGTCCAGCCCACATTCCATAACCCGCTTTTGACGAAATTATCAATTCATCTCTATAATTTTTGAAATCTTTTTTTAAGATTTTACCGAAGTTTTTTTCTGCAGAACCTGGAGGAGGTCCATAATTATTTGCCAAATCAAAATGGGTAATTCCGTTATCAAAAGCACATTTTAATAGATTCCTTTGATTTTCAAAATCATCTTCATTTCCGAAATTATGCCATAAACCTAGTGAAAGTTCGGGTAAAAGCAAGCCACTATTTCCAGTTCTTCTATAATTCATTTTTTCATAGCGATTTTCATCAGCTATATAGTTGTCTTTTTTACTCATAATTTTGATATACTTTTTCGAAAACCCAAAGCTGCTAATAAACCAACAATAGGTATAATTGTAAAGGTTGTAAATAAATGTTGATATTCTAATATTGTAGGATTTTCGCCCAACATATATCCATTAAATAAGGACATAAATATGTCTGGTGTAAAACCAACTACAGAAATAATTCCTACTAACGTTCCTGTAAGTTGCAAAGGTGTTTTTGTTTCTTCAATAATGGCAAAATACAAACCTCTTAAAGAATACGTACCAAATGCCATCAATACAAAAACCGTAAACGATAAAATTATAGGTTGATGTTCAAAAAATCCAAAACCTAATAGTACAGATGCCAAAATTAAAAAAGAAAAACTAGGAATAAGCAGTTTAGAGGGAATAAATTTATCAGCAATATACCCAATAGAAATGGCTGCAATAGGTCTTAAATATTGAATAAAAACTGCAAAATAAGTTGCTTCTTCCAGACTATAATTCCAAACATCTTTGGCATACGTTCCATAAACGCCTGTTAACTTATAAGAACAATAAGCACAAAATATAATCAATGAGTGAAATATTACTTTTTTTTGTTTCATCAACAAAAATGCTTCTTTAAAATTGAATTGAAACTCATTATTGTCATTCTCATGAATAGTGGAAGCTGTTTTTTCCTTCGGAATTACTTTCCAAACTAAAAACGCAATTAAAAACACAATAAAAGTAATTGAACCAATAATATATTGTAATGTTTCAACTTTGTTTTCAAAAGTGATTTCTTCTCCTTTTTGTGGAAAAAAGAAGGTTAAAATTCCAGCTCCAGACAAAGCAATGGTTGCTGCAAAAAAGCCTCTTCCACCATCTAACAAGCCAAAAGATAAACCTTGATTATTTTCATTTCCCCATTGTCTGGTTGCTTTGATTAAAGAAGCCCAAAACAGTAAAATGGTAGAAACTCCCCAAAAAGGATATAATAGTTTCAAGGTAAATATCGATGGAATTGTAGTCAACCAAAAACCGCCAAAAGCCGTTAATAAAAGTGATAAAGAAAGTAATTTTCGAGGTTCGAATTTATCAGCAATAAAACCACCAAAAAAATAAGAAATAACTGCTGTGATGCCATATAAAGCTTGCGCTTCTCCAATTTGAGCATCAGAAATTAAAAAAGCTTCTCTAATTACGGGTTTAAAAACGCGCATCAATATAAAGGGCAATAAAAAGATAGCTTCGCCTGCAATAATTAAGGCAAACATTGCAGATATTTTTGATTGTTTTGGCAAATTGATTTGATTAGAGTTTAAATGTACGAAACTATTTTTAGAAGATTTAAGTAAGTTAATTAAAAAATAAAATTGGAAATTTGAAATAACATTGCAATGTTCTCTCCCGAAATTTCGGGAACAAAATTTCTGAAGAAGAAATTTCACTCGAACTGACAATATCGTTTATTGTTGATATAAAAACCTTCTTTTTACTTTTAGAATTATTTCATTTCAATAAGGGGATTTTTTGAGTTTATGAAATTTAAAACATTTATTAATTAAGCTGATATTTAATATATCGCCCTTATAGGGCTAAATTAGTTTTAATTAAACTATTTCTATTAATATTTCATCCCTATGGGATTTTTTAGCTCCATAGGAGCTTAATATTAATAAAATAATGAATTAAAATTAAATATAAAAAGCTCCATAGGAGCGAAATTACAAAGTTCTTGATGCAAAATTTTAAAAAAGAAATTTCACTTGAACTAAAAACATCTTTTTATATTTAAAGTAAAAAACGTTTTTTTACTTTTAACATTACTTCTTCATGAGTAGAAAATTTACCATTTTTAATGTCTTCTCTGCTTTCGTTTAAAAGTTTCTGAATTTCTTTAGGAAGTTCACCATAAAAATCTAATTTTTCATTTTTAAGATTATTTAAAATCTTTTATGTTAGAATTATCATCAATATTAAAATCAATTATTTTACTGTCAACTACAACTGCAAACTACAACTGCCAGCTGCCTACTAAACTAAAGCTTCTCTCAAAATTGTAATAGGATGTTTTGCAATACGTTTTGTGCCATCAAAAATTTGATGTCTACAGCTTGTTCCTGCAGCAGCAATTTCGGTTTCTGAACTATAATTTCTTACTTTTGGAAAAAGTGTGTCTTCACCAACCTGCATAGAAACTTTGTAATGCTCTTTTTCATACCCAAAAGAACCAGCCATTCCACAACAACCAGAACTGATAATAGTTACAGAATAATTTTTAGGAATATTTAAAACCTGAAAACTAGCATGTGTTCCTGATAAAGCTTTTTGATGACAATGTCCATGAATCTTAATATCTTTTTTTGCGGATGTAAAAAGAGAAATATCTATGTTTTCTTTCTCGATTTCTTTCGCTAGAAATTCTTCAAATGTAAAAGTGTTTTTTGCAATTTTTTCTGCGGATATTTTATCATCTGCTAACCTAATATATTCGTCTCTAAACGTTAAAATTGCAGAAGGTTCAATTCCAATTAATGGGATTTCATCAGTTATAACATTTTTAAAAATGGCAATATTATTATTGCAAATTTCTTTGGCTTCTTTTAAAAATCCTTTAGAAATATGACTTCTTCCACTTTCATCATGCGCAATATTTTTGATTTCATACCCTAATTTTTCTAACAGAAAAACAGCATCTTTTCCAATTGCTGAATCGTAGTAATTAGTGAATTCGTCCTTAAATAAAAAGACAGTTTTTTTAGACTTCTCAACAGAGTTTATCTTGAGCGAAGACGAAAGGCTCGAAGAGACATTATGTTTTTGCAACCAACTCTCTAAAGTTTCATTAGCCAATTTAGGTACTGAACGTTCTAAAGCAACTCCTAAAACCTTTTTTGCCAAAAGTGAATTCGTAAAAAAGTTTGTAATCGCTGGAAATTTACTTCCTAACTTATTGTATTTGGCATTGTTGGCAAACATTTTATTTCTAAAAGAATAGCCATTTGTTTCTTGATATTGATATAAAAACTCAGCTTTCATAGTTGCAATATCCACATTACTTGGGCATTCAGAAGCACAGGCTTTACAACTTAAACATAAATCGAAAACTTCTTTTAATTCTTTATGATTGAACTTGTTGGCTTCCTCTGAATTCGTTAAAAATTCACGTAAGGTATTGGCTCTTGCTCTAGTTGTATCTTTCTCATTTTTTGTGGCTCTATAACTTGGACACATAGTTCCTCCAGCTTCTACAGGTTTTCTGCAGTCTCCAGAACCATTGCATTTTTCTGCTAGTTTTAAAATTCCTTCACTATCAGAAAAATCTTGAATGGTTTCAATTGCTGGCTCAATTCTATCCACTTCATAACGCAAGTTTGTATCCATAGCAAAAGCATCTGTAATTTTCCCTTTGTTAAATACATTATTTGGGTCAAAAGCTTTTTTGATGCGTCTTAACAATTGATAATTTTGTTCACCAATCATTAAAGGAATAAATTCAGCTCTAACAATTCCATCTCCATGTTCACCAGAAAAAGAACCTTTGTATTTTTTGACTAACTCAGCAGTTTCTGTCGTAATTTTTCTAAATAAAACAACATCTTCCTTTTTCTTTAAATTCAAAATCGGACGTAAATGCAATTCTCCAGCTCCTGCATGTGCATAATACACCGCATTTTGCTGATATTTTGTCATGATTTGGGTAAACTCTTCAATGTAATTTGGTAAATCTTCTAAAGCAACAGCAGTATCTTCAATACAAGCAACAGCTTTCATGTCTCCAACCATATTTCCTAAAGCACCCAAACCTGCTTTTCTTAAATAATGCACTTTGGCAATGTCTGCTCCATACACTTTTGGATGATGATACCCAAAGTCATTTTGTTCCAAATCTGCAATTAATTTATCTGCTAAAAGTTCGGCTTCTGGTAAAGTGTTTGCAGAAACTTCTAACATTAAAACTGCTTCAGGATTTCCTTGTAAAAAGAATCGGTTTTTAGCTAATTCTCTGTTGTTTTTTGTGCAATCTAAAATGGTTTTATCCATCAGTTCACAATTATACAAACTGTGATTCATGGCAATTACAGTCGCTTTTAAACTTTCATTAATTGATTTAAAATGCGTACAAACCATAATGCTTTCGGTAGGAGGTAAATCATCTAATTGCAATGTAATTGCTGTAGAAAAAGCCAAAGTGCCTTCACTTCCAGTTAAAAATTTAGCAACATTTATCATGGATTCTGTGCCTCCAAATAAATCTGAAGTTAAGAATTCATCAACTGCATACCCTGTATTTCTTCTATGAATTGCTGGTTTTGGGAATTCGTTTTTTATTTCTTGTTGATTTTCTTTTGATGATAATTCAGTATAAATTCGTTTATAAATTTTACCTTCTAAAGAGTCTAATTTGGTTTTCTCAATAAATTCATCCGAAGTTATTTCTTTGAAAATTGCTGTGCTTCCATCGCTTAAAATAGCATCAATTTGTAATACTTTATCTCTGGTAACTCCGTATTTTATAGAGGTGCTTCCAGAAGAATTATTACCAACCATTCCACCAATCATACATCTGTTAGAGGTTGAGGTGTTTGGTCCAAAAAATAGGCCAAAAGGTTTTAAAAATGTGTTTAAAGAATCTCTTACAATTCCTGGTTGTAGAGTGATTGTTTTTGCTTCTTCATCAAAAGAAAGAATATTGGTAAAATGTTTAGAAACATCAACTACAATTCCATCTCCAACACATTGTCCTGCAAGTGAAGTTCCAGCAGTTCTTGGTATTAAAGTGACGTTGTTTTTGGTAGCAAAATCAATTAAGATTTTAATGTCTTTGTTATCTTTTGGAAATGCAACTGCTAAAGGAATTTTTCTATACACAGAAGCATCTGTAGCATATAAAGTTTTGTGTAAATTATCGAACAAAACATCTCCAGAAAGTGCATTGTGTAAAGTTTCTAATACTGAAATTGCTATCATCAAAAAAAGTGTAAAATATCTTATTTACAAATATCTGAATAAATTAATCAATGAAAGAAACTGTTCGCTAAATTCTAAAATTTTTGTCAAATTACTAAAATTGACGTTTAATTTAAATGAATATTGCTTTTAATTGAGATAAGCCATTTCTTTTTCTAGTTTTTATTGTGCCTAAAGGAATATTGTATTCTTCTGAAATTTCTTTTTGAGTAAAACCTTCAAAATACAAAAGGTTTAAAATATTTCTAAGTTTAGGTTCTAAATTAGCCACAATTTTATTAAGACCAATAGTATTTGTTGTGGAATCTGAATCTGTATGAGACATAAAATTATTAGCAAATTTCTCTGAACTTATGTTTTTCAATGATTTTTTGGAAACTTTAGATCTTGTATAATCAATAGCAGAATTCCTAGCAATATTTAAAATCCATGTAAAAAATCGACCTTTTTTAGACGAGTAATTTGCAGCATTGTTCCATATTTTTAAAAAAACGTCTTGTGTTAGTTCGCTTGCAACATCTTTATTTTTAACAATTTTTAAAATAATTCCATACACACTATCAGCATATATAGTATGTAACTCTTCGAAAGCCGTTTCATTTTTATTTTGAAATCTTTTTATTAGTGCATCTAAGTCTGTCATAAAATCATTTTAATTTGTTTAACAAAGATACTTTGATGTTAGACGAAAAAATGAGCTCAATGCAATTAGATTTTAACCTTAATAAGAATTTGTTTCATCCTTACAAAAACTATTATTCTAAATAGACCATCTTCTATGTAAGAAAAATTCAATGATTGAAAATAGAATAATTGGTGTTTATAATTTTGATAAAAATAAGATGAAGAAGTTTTAGATAAAGGTTTAGTTTGTGATATAAAAAGTTGATATTGTATTTGTTATATTCGAATTAAGAAAAGTTTAAAGGAACTTTTAAAGTTGTAAATTGTGTGGATTTGACTCAAATTTAATATAAAGAGTATGTTTTAAAAACAATGATTATGTAAAAATAATGTATGTAAACTGGTAAACTTAGCTGATGGTAGTAAATTTTATTTTTTAATCAATTTTTGAATGGTTGAAGCCCCATTTTTAAAATGTGTTTTTATAAAATAGATGCCATTAGAAAATTGAGAAATGTGTATCTGATTTTGAAATCCGTTTATTTTTAGTATTGACGAACCAATAGTATTTATAATTTCGATATTAGCTATTTTATTAGGTTCATCCGTTTTAACATGAATGAGCTCGTTAGCGGGATTTGGATATATTGTTAATTGAGGAATGGTAGCATCGTTAGTAGAATTATTTGATAAAGTAACAGATTTTGCTTTTATGCTTTCAATTTTAAAATAATCGATTACTAAAGTATGGGTACCAGTCCAATTAAAGTTTCCTGCCCAAGGTAAATTCCTAAAACCAATAATCACTTCTGACCATCCTTTAGCAATATTTGTATCAAAAGAATCTTGTAATACACCATCTATAAAAAAATCTACACTATCTGATCTCCATTCTATGGTGTAGGTATGAAACTCATCATCCATTAAAGAGATTTTTTGATTATCTACATTTACTACTGCTTTTGCAGAACCTGTATGTGGAAGAGCCGTATTTTCATCTGCATCTCTCCAACTATTAAACCGTGCATCTGTCCAACCATTTGGAGTTGTTATATCATGAGGAGCTGCATCTCTATCCTGAGCTACTACTTCAATATCTACTTCATTAAAAATTGAGCCTGTTTGAGTATAAGTGAATAAAAAAGCGACTAAACCACCAGCTACAACAGCTCCTTTCATTCTAACTTCTAAGCGATGATTTTCTCCAACACCTCCAAAAATTAATGTTTGATATGGATGTATTAAATCAGTATCATTGGTAATGTCAGCATCTACTTTTAGATACGCAAAACCATCTCCAGGAATAAATTTTTCCCAAGTGTCTTGTGTTGGATCAATTTCATTATAAAAGGCCCAATAGCTATCTACTGGAAGTCCTGAAGGATAACCAGCTGTATTGAAGTCTTCAAAATAACTTGTTTGACTATTAATATCGTTAATTTGAAAAACTAAAAGTATGAAAACGAGAAGTTTATATTTCACTAAAAATACTTTTAGTAAATATAAGACAAATTTTTTAAACGTATTTTTTATGAAATTATGGTACTTCTAGCTATAAGTTTCTGAAATTATTTAAAACTAATATTCACTAATAGAAGAAACTTAAATGACCTAAACAATTGGTTGCATTTACTTTTAAAATAGAAAATATATCAGGAATATTTGAAGTTTAAAAATGCGCAGATTTGACTATTATAAAGTAAATACTTAAAATGCAACTTTAGAAGATATCTTAAAAATGAAATTTTACAAGTAATGATTAATGGCAAATTAGCAAATCAAATTGAAAAGCTAATTTGCCATTTGTTTATTTTATAGTTTAATTATTTTTTTAATGATTGTTTTTCCATTGTCTAATTCTGCTTTTAAGAAATAGATTCCTTTAGACAATTTAGAAATATCAATATTTTCTTTATAGTCCCTAACTTCTATGACTGATGCTGATACTGCATTATATATTTTAATCGATTTAATTTTTAAATCTTCATAATTTTTTAACTTTAGAATAGTATGAGAAGGAACTGGATAAATGGTGAAATTTTCAAGATCGAAATTTGTAGTTGATAAAGCTGCTGCTTCTCCAAAGAACTCTATTTCTGTAATATTAGACCATTGACTTTTTCTGGAATTTCCATCAACATTAAAGCGTCCAAAAGAAAGTAATTTTACATAACGCGCATTTGCTGTTATTTGATATTGATCAAAACCTTCTCTAGTTCCTGTAGTGGTTGTAATTTGTAAATCGCCAGAAGTTGGTAGAATTTTGGTAAAATCTGTTGTTTCAGTTCCTGTTGTAGAAACCCAAATTTGAAATCCATAAGGATCAGCTTTATCGTCTGTAGCAATTTGAATTAAATCTAATTGATACTCTTTGCTTAAGTCGAAAATGATAAATTCGCCATCGCTTTTATAATCTCCAGCTAAAACATCTTGATCATCTGCTGTCCATTGCGTATTAAGATCTTTATCTAACGTGTTTACTGCAAAATTGGTTCTGCCACCTTCTGTTTGTTCTTTAGAAAATGAATGAATTGAAACAGGACCACCACCTGCAACATTATTTATAAGTGGGTATAAATCTGTTAAATCTGCACCTTCTTGCGTAATATTTAAAGTTCTTTCAATGGCGTCACTTCCTGTTGTTTGTGTAAATGTTACTGAACCTGTTCTGCTAGTAGTTTGTTCGTTTTTAGTAACAGATAATGATATTGTTGCATTTCCATTACCAGCATTTATATCAATACTTATCCAATTATCATTTACAACAGCTTGCCAACCCACATTTGCTGTTACAAAAATATCGTTGCTAGAAGCACTTGCTGCAAGTGAAGATAAACTGCTAACTGTTAATGATTCTGTTACTGCAATAGTACAATTTCCATTATTTATACTTGCTCCAGCACTATCTAAAAAACAAGCTCCAATTCCATAACCAACCATAGCATCTGTAATAGGTGAGTTATTGCCTAAGTTAGCACCTTTATTTGCAGAACCTGTTCCTGTGAATGTAAAAATTTCTCCATTTGGAGTTGCTGTAATTCCTGTTTCTTCAGAGAAGCCAGCATTTGTTTTGCCCAAGGTAGTTCCAGTAAATACGTTTCCACTATACGTTAAAGCAGTTCCAAGATTTGCGTACGAAGTTTCTGTATCTCCAGAAATAACTGATGTTATATTTGGATTGTTTTCTGCAAAATAAATTAAATTGTTAGAAACTGTTCCTGTAGGATCTGTAGAGCCTTTATCTGTATTATAAAATAATGGAGCATTTGTATTTACAATGGAATTGTTAGATACTATGATGTTTTCGGATTTTTGATATCCGTTAGAAACATTGGTAGAATTACAATCTACAGCTGCATTGTCAGAACCACCAATAAAGGTGATGCCATTATTCCATTTGGCTTGATCAAAGACAGTAATACAATCTTGAATATAATTATTGGTGATGGTATGATTGCTATCTGTAATTCTAATGCCTCCTGTTCCATCTACATTTTCTCCTAAAAAGTAATTTCCATCTACTAATGCGTTTGATCCATGTCGTAAAACCAAAGAACCTCTAGACTGCCTAAAAGTGTTGTTTGTGTAGGTGTTGTTTTTACTTTTATTGGTGATAATTTCATTTTCTCCATCTGCTTTTACAAAGTAATTGTTATGAACAAGTGCTCCACTATTTACGTTTTGATATTCACTTGTTCCAATTCTAATGGTTTCACTATCTCCAGCATTACTTTTAGTAGCATCCATTTTTTCGAAATTGTAGAAATAATTATTACTGATTGTATGACCAACTAAATTACAGCTTGTATTAATTTCTGGTTCGCCATCTGCAACTTCAGGAAATGCATTGTAAGCGTATTCTGCCAAGATTAAGGCACCAGCACTTTTTTTATTCATAAAAGTACAGTTAAGTACGGAATTGTAAGTTCCGTATAAAACGATCCATCTATGTTTTGTAATTGAATTATCTATAATGTCTTCAGCTAAATCACTTGGTTCGATTTGTAAGCCATCAATAACACAATTTTGAATTGTACTATGATGTGCATAGTTATTTCCATTTCTAAATTCAATAAAGTTACTAGCTCCATAACCACCTTTCCAATGAAAGCCATCTACCACCAAATATTCTCCAGTTGCTGTTGTTACACTATTTTCTGATTCGCCACCAATTGTTAAACGAGCTCCACCAGTAAAAACGACACCTCCAGGAGTTTCTGCTCTAAAAGTTACAGGTTTTTCGGCAGTTCCAGATCCCAGAAACCTCATTCGTTCGTCAGTTGAATACGTTCCGTTTTTTAGTATAATTAAATCTCCTGGTTGATAAATTACATTTCTTAAATCCTCAGGGTCATCAATCGTATAGGTTTTGTCTTGGGATAACATTTTGTAATTACTAGATAAAACAAGTAATAAAATGCATGATTTTAAAATAAAATCCTTCAAAAAAGAAAACGTTTTTTTTGTAATTTTAAGTTTCATAGTTGTTTAATTTATAGATTTATAATTGGTTACCCAAACTGGTTAACCAAATGTAGTATTTTTTTTTAGATAAAAACAAATCTTTTTTAGTATAGTGTCAGGTATTTGTGTTTTAATTTTTGATGAATTTTTAAACATGAAATATTCGTTATTATATTAGTTAAAAAGAAGATGAAAACTAACTGACATATTTACAGATTAATAACTTTTTTTTAATTAGCTGGTTTTTCAATTATTTTTATAAAATGCCAGCTATTGTTGCTATGAGTAGTTTCTATCAGTATTTGTGTTTATTGATATTTTTAGAGAATAAATTTAGCTTTCTCATAAATGCTGTTTGGCTTGGTTTTAGCGGTCTTAATAATTATAATTTTAAACAGAAGTAGTTATTGCATAAAAATTATGTAAATATCATTTCTAAAAAAAGTAAATATTAGTATGAGTCAAGTAAAAGAGAACAACACAGTAAAAGTAAATTACACAGGAAAATTAGCTGATGGACAAGTTTTTGATAGTTCTGAAGGTAAAGAGCCTTTAGAAATTACTTTAGGGCAAGGAAAGTTAATTCCTGGTTTTGAAAAAGGTTTAATTGATATGAAATTGAACGAGAAAAAAACTATTACTATTGCTAAAGATGATGCTTATGGAGATGTAAACGATGCCTTAATTCAAGAAGTAAATAAAGCACAATTACCACAAGATATGGCACCAGAAGTAGGGATGGGTTTAGTATCTAAAACTCCAGATGGACAAGAAATTAATTTATTGGTTGTAGAAGTAAAAGACGAAACAATTGTGGTGGATGGGAATCATCCATTAGCAGGTAAAGACCTTGTTTTTGATTTAGAAGTTTTAGAAATTAAATAGAATTTTAATTTTTTTATACATAGCCTGACAGTTTTACTCAAAATTGTCAGGTTTTTTTTTGTATCTTTTTAAAAGAAATGAACTGTATTTCATAAAGCAATGTTAAAAACTAACCTTTAAACTCTTTGAATTGCTATATTTGAGAATTAAACAAAAACCAAACTTTATAATGAAAAAATTACTGTTACTTTTCTTATTTATATCTGTTTCAATTACTGCTCAAAAAACAGATTTATCTTATTATTTGCCAGCAAACACAAATTACAACCAAAACATACCAACTCCAGCATCTGTAATTGGACATGAAGTAGGTGAGTGGCATGTTACACACGATAAATTAGTGGAATACATGAAAGCTTTAGCAGCTTCATCAGATAGAATATCCATAGAAAATAGAGGCAAAACCTATGAAGGTAGACCTTTGTTATTATTGACGATTACTTCTCCAGAAAATCATAAAAATTTAGAGACTATTCGTGAAAAACATATCGAAGCTACCAATAGCAATTCAGTTGATGTTTCTAAAAACCCAATAGTTGTGTACCAAGGATTTTCAATTCATGGTAATGAGCCAAGTGGATCTAATGCAGCTTTGGCAGTTGCTTATTATTTAGCTGCAGCAGATAATATAGATGATTTGCTAAACAATACTGTAATCCTTTTTGATCCTTCTTTTAATCCTGATGGTTTACAGCGTTTTGCGTATTGGGCAAATACAAACAGAAGTAAAAATATCAATCCAGATCCTAATGATAGAGAATATTCAGAGATTTGGCCAAGAGGAAGAACCAATCATTATCAATTTGATATGAATAGAGATTGGTTGCCTGTGCAATTGCCAGAAAGTACTGCAAGAATTGCGAGTTTTCATAAATGGTTGCCAAATATTTTAACTGATCATCATGAAATGGGAAGCAATTCTAGCTTCTTTTTTCAACCAGGAATTCCTAGTAGAACAAATCCTGCTACACCACAAATGAACCAAGATTTAACCAAAGAAATTGCAACCTATCATGCAAAAGCGTTAGATAAAATTGGCTCTCTATATTATTCAGAAGAAAGTTTTGATGACTTTTATTATGGAAAAGGCTCTACATTTCCAGACATTAATGGAAGTATTGGTATTTTGTTTGAACAAGCAAGTTCTAGAGGACATGCACAAGAAACTGAAAACGGAATTTTAACATTTCCATTTACGATTAGAAATCAATTTACAGCAGCCTTATCTACTTTAGAAGCTGCTAAAAATATGAGAGTAAAAATCTTACAATATCAGCAAGATTTTTATCAAGAATCTAGAAATTCAGGAACCAACAAAGCTATTGTTTTTGGTGATGAAAAAGATGCTGCTAAAAGCTTTCATTTGGCAGAAGTAATGAAAAAGCAACACATTAAAATTCATGAAGTAAAAGAAGATTTTACTGAAAACGGAAAAACCTTTAAAAAAGGCTATAGTTATATAGTTCCTATGAATCAGAAAAACCAACGTTTGGTAAAAGCGATGTTTCAAGTAAAAACTAAATTTCAAGATAGTTTGTTTTACGATGTTTCTGCATGGACTTTTAATCATTCATTTGGTGTAGATTTTGCTGAAAATGTTTCCATTTCTAAAGCAGGAAATGAAATCACAGATTTAAAAATGAATGCAGGTAACGTCTCTTTTAAAAGTGATTATGGGTATTTAATGCCTTGGAATGAATTTTATGCTCCCAAAGCTTTAAATGCTATTTTACAAAAAGGATTGCGTGCAAAAGTATCAATGAAAAACTTTAAAAATGGAGGAAATGCTTATGAGTATGGAACCATTTTTATTCCTGTGCAAAACCAAGAATTAAATGCAGCTGAAATGTATCAATTCTTAAATAAAGTTGCAGATGAAAGTCATGTTAAAATTGCAGGTGTTACAACAGGTTTAAATGACGGAATTGATTTAGGTTCCAATAATTTTGAAGCAATTACAAAACCAAAAGTAGCCATGATTGTTGGTGATGGAGTTGCAGGAAACGATTCAGGAGAAATTTGGCATTTGTTTGACCAACGTTTTGACATGCATTTAACACGTTTAGATACGCGCGATTTTAATAGAATGGACATTGCAAAATATACGCATATTGTAATTCCAAGTAGTGGATTAGAGAAAGCAGCTGTAGAAAAATTAAAAACGTGGGTTCAAAATGGTGGAATTATTGTAGGGTATAAAAATACAGCTAGATGGTTGGCAAGCAACAAAATGATCAATTTAAATTTTGAGAGTCAAAAAAGAGATTCCGTTAAAAATGTTTCTTTTGAAAACCGTTCTTTACAATCTGGAGCGCAAGTTATTGGAGGCGCAATTTTTGAAGCAAATTTAGACAGATCTCATCCAGTAAACTTCGGTTATAAGAATGATAAATTAGCTTTATTTAGAAATTCAACTATGTTTATTACTGCTGATAAAAACAGTTATAACAACCCAATTCAATATACTTCAAATCCATTATTAAGTGGTTACATATCAAAAGAAAATGCAAAAGTAATACCAAATACAGTTCCTTTTAAAGCGCAGCGTTTTGGAAGAGGTAGAGTGATTGTTTTTACAGACAATACAAATTTTAGAGCTTTTTGGTTCGGAACGAATAAGTTGTTAATGAATACTATTTTCTTTGGAGACAAGATGTAGGAAATTCAGTTAGCAGTTTATCAGTAAGCAGTTGGCAGTCTGTAAGTTTTAGCAATTTCAGACCTCACAGGTTTTCAAAACCTGTGAGGTCTTTTATATTGTTGAATTTGTGGCGTTTTTGCTGTAACAAAATCAAGAGTAAAACGTCTTATTGATAACTAACCAACATTTAAATGAGCATTTTTAGAGTATTTTTTGCCATCTTTTTTCCACCACTTGCTGTGATTGATAAAGGTTGTGGTTCTTTTGTAATTATTTTTTTATTAACACTTTGTGGTTGGATTCCAGGTATTATTGGAGCTTTGGTAATTTTGAATAATCCCAAAAATTAATGAAATCGTCTTTGTGAAGTTTACTTTTTTTAAACTTCTAACTTACAGTTTCTAACTAACCTGCTCACCATTTTTAATTCCTTTACTAGCTTGCAATAAAACAACATCTCCATCAGTATTATAAATACCTAACACCAAACATTCGCTCATAAAATTGGCAATTTGTCTTGGTTTAAAGTTGATAATAGCTGCAACTTGTTTTTTATGTAAATCTTCTTTAGAATACAAATCCGTTATTTGAGCACTCGATTTTTTTACACCTAAAACACCAAAATCTATTTTAAGTTGATAGGCTGGTTTTCTAGCTTTTGGAAAATCGTTTACTTCAATAATAGTTCCAATTTTGATATCAACTTTTAAAAAATCTTCGAAGGTTATTGTTGGTTTCATTGCTATTGATTTTTAAGGTGTGATTTAGGTTTCATAAAAAGAATATAAAGACTTCGACAAGCTCAGCCTGACATTCGATATTTAAACTGTTATTATTTATGTAATAAATTACGTTTCTTATTATCAACAATTACACAATTACACAATTACACAATTACACTATTTCCTCTTCCCAACTTTCTGAATTACCCAAAGTGGACCAATCAATAAAAACTCTAAATCTTTTAAGAACGATGGTTTTGCACCTTCTACTTTATGACCATAAAACTGACCAATCCACCCCAACACAAAAATGGTAATGGAAACATAGAGTAAATTAAAATTGTTACCAATCCAAAAATTAAGAATGATACAAAGTAGCATCACAAAAAGCATTTCTACAAAATACCAGAAACCTAATTTTAAATAAAAGAAGGAAATAAGTAAACCAACAACTGCAGCCCAATTTTCTAACAACGGATTGTACAAACCAAAAGTATCTCTTAAAAAAGAAGTTGGAATGCACATCAACAAGCCAATAACACTAAAAAAAATAAGCGGAACACAAATATAATGGATGGCTTGGTTGGTTTCATTTTGATGACTTAAAGCATACTCATCAAAATATTCTTGTGCGTTTTTCATGTTCTTTAAATTGAGATTTAAAGATAGTAATTTATAAAAAGAAATATAAAATTTAAAACTAATTTATTCAGTTGTTAATTTTTGGTAAGCGTTTTTTGCATTTCTATTTTCAGGATTTATAGCTAATGCTTTTTTATAATACATTACAGCATTTGTAGTATCTTTTTTGGCTAAATAAGCATCAGCCATGGAGTCGTACACATTTGAACTTTTTGGATATAAAGCTATATTTATTTTAAAAATTTCTATGGCTTTTTCTTCTTCTTTATTTTTTAAATAAGTATACCCTAATCTATTTAAACTGTACTCTCTAATATTGGCATTCAAAGAATCTTTTTGTTGAATATGTAAATAACCAGTCAAGGCTTTTTCATATTCTTTGGCTTTAAAATATTCATCTGGGGTTTTTTCGCCTTTTTTCATTTTATCAAAATGATACAAAATACCATCATGTTCTGTTTTTGGAGCGAGTTCAATGTGCATTTTAGGGTTGCTTACAAAAATCATTTTTTCATTGAGTTCTTTCATGTAAAAAGAGCTATCGCTAACTTTTAAGAGTTCAATATCGTCATTTCCTCTCCATTTTGCGTGCATTTCAGCGTCATCAAAATAAATTTCTAACACCTCATTTGCGTTAAATAAATAACGCCCAGAAGTTGCATTGATAAATTCGTCTGTATTTTTTTGAGAAGTGCAACTGCTTACAATTATCGATAAAATTAAAAGATAGCTTATTTTTTTCATGTTTGGTTTATTAAAAGATTCTATAATTTAGACGTGAAATTTAGTGGTTTTGTTACAAAAAAATCAAACAAGTTTTAATTACATCAAATTAAGTGAAGAAACAGCAATTGCAAAATCAATATTAAATGCAAAAAAAATCCGATTATAAATTAATCTTTTCTTTATTTTAATTGAAGAGCATCATTATCAATTTTAATAAATTTTTGGCGAATTTCACCAACCTCTAAGAAAAATGCTTCAACTTCATCTTCCTCATTAAATAGGAAACGCCCAAAACTAAAACCAGCTATAAAATTTTTTTTCGTATCAAAATACACTTTTGAAGTTCTAAAAAAAGTAGAATCATTGCTATTTTTAAGTGTATAATTTAAATAGCGTAAATTTTGGTTGTTTTCAATGGTAAATATGTAATTTTTTTGATTTTCTAAGTTGTAAGAACCTAAATAATGTGCTATTGAATCATTATTTTTAGTGAAAGATTCGTCTGTATCCATTTCTAAATAATCTGATAATTCATCATAAAGATGCAAACTTGCATTTCTAAATTCAATCACTTTTCTTAAATGATTATTAATACTGATCAAATCGAAATTTATAACTTTATTATAGTAAAAAGGATCGTTTAAAAAGTATTCAATAACTTCATCATTAATATCATAAGTATTTGAAAATTTACCATACCACGCTTTTGTTGCAGATAATTCTTCTATAAATTTAAATAAATCTGAAAGTACTTTTTCATCTAAAATATCTACTTCTTTTTTAACCTTTTTGTAAAGGTTATCTAATTTGAAAATAATAGAATCTTGTGCCTCAGAAAGCTCACCTTTGTTATTTAAAAGATTTACAAAAGCATCATTGGCAATGTCTACAGTTTCTACTCTTTGCAAAATAAAAGTTAAGTTAGGTTGTTTTCTATAATCTTCTTCAGTTACTTTTTTATTAATGATTTTGTAAAAATCAGGATTTATCTCTCTATAAAAATCAATAACCGTATTTGCATTTTTAATATTGACAGCCATTTCTTTTTGAACCTGTTTTAACAACAATTCAGTTTTGTTAAAAGACTTTGTATTTTCATTCCAATTGTTAATTTGTAAGGCAATTACAATACCAATTACAACCAAAACAATTTCGCCAATAGCGTACAAAACATATTTGCTAAATTTGTTATCAGTCAAGTTTTTTTTACGGATTTTTCGGAAGAAGTTAATCATGTACTTTGTGATTTTTACTTTTGTAAAGTAAACAATAAAAAATTGTTTGTAGAATTAAATTTGTTTTAAACTAATTCATAAAACTACTCCACAATTTCATAATCAATATCTAATTTACGCAAAGCTCTTAAACCAGAACCTTTACTTTTATCATTTAGTTCGATGTCTACAACATCACCTTCTAACAAAATTTCGGTGAATTCATTTGCTAAAGAATCACTAACATTTACAGAAATTTCAGCAATACAATTGGCAATCGCTCTTTTATTGGGTCTTTGAGAAGTGCAGGAAAGTAGGTTTATGTGCATGGTTTTGGTTTTGGTTTGTGAGATTTATTAAAATTAATTGCGTTGTCATTTAATTTTAAAGAAAACTTTGGTTTACTTTTCAACGATAATCTCTCGTATTAAATCTTCTATTTTTTTGTTGCTAAATTGTTTTCTAAACTTAATCTTAATTGTATCTCCAAAGAACTTTTCTGCGTGTCTTATTTTCTGTTTTTCTTCATTTCTCAAACTTTCTTCATTTGTGTTTTTTGTTTCTACAACAAAATATAACTTTTTCGAATTATCTTCATAGTTTAAAACATACGCAAAATCTGGTGAGTAACTTTTTCCACCAGCTACTGGAATCTTAATTGAGTTTTTTGGAATTTTAGAGAAAACTACTACTTCCTTCAAATTTTGTTCAATATTCTGTTTTTCTAGTTCAGAATCGTAAAATAATTCGTCTAATAAATAATTTTCAGCAACTTTATTATCGGAATATAATACACCAACATCAGAAGCAGAAATTTCTTTCTTTACAGTTCCATCTGGATGTGTAAATTTAGTGGGATGAATTTCATTACTCACTTTTTGATATTCAATGCCAAATTTATCTATGGCATTAAACATTAAATAATTTTCGAATTTTTGCTTTATAATACGAACTGTAGCAATATTTAAAAATTTGTTGATATCAATATTTGCCTCTATAAATGAATTGTGTAACGTTTTTATGTTGATGTTTACTGTTTTTGCTAATTCCTTTAAGAAACTACTGTATTTCATTGTAGAAATAGGTGTTATTTCATTTCCATAAATTTCTTGTTCTTCTTTAACTCCTGCAATTTTATCAGTTATTGTTATCTGTGCTGTTCTTTCTTTGATGCCTTCAATGGTAAAATTACTATTTTGTTCATTTAAAAAATTTACAAACAGCGTTTTGAACTTGTCTTCTTTTTCGAACTTGTATTCTAAAATTACCTTTTCGTTTAGTTTTTCCCAAAGCTCTTTTAATTCGCTGTATTTTTCTGTTCGTATACTAACTTGCTTTTTTACATCTGTAGCTTTTCTAATTTTATTAGAGCCAATACCTTCAAATATTTTTGGATAGTTTTGTTTGATAAAATCAAAACCACCTTCTTTAAAATCGTTATTTCTTTTAATAAGACCAGCATCATCTAATTTTTCTAATAATTGCTCTTCATCGATATTATATTTTTCTACAATTTGTTGAATCATTTTAGGATGCAATTTGTCTGGAATATCTTCTATAGAAATTGCTCCTGATTTCTCATTAATTTCATTCACTAATTTATCTACAAAATCACTTTCTGTAAAATCTACAAAATAGTTTAGGTAAAACTGTTCGTCTTTTACTCGGTTTCCATATTCATTTACAGGTAGTCTTAAACCTCTACCAACTTCTTGTAATTTAGAAATATCGCTACCACTACTTCTTAATTTACAAATTTGAAAAACATTAGGATTGTCCCAACCTTCTCTTAAAGTCCATTTACTAAAAATAAAACGTCTTGGATTTTCTAAAGAAAGCATTGCTTGTTTGTCGTGCAAAATTTCGTTTATTTCTTTTTCAATAGCTTCATCTTTTTCTGAATTATCTTTAGAAAAATAACCTGCATGTGTAACGCTTATGTCTTCTAATGTTTTTTCGAGATACGCTTTATAAAAGGTATTCTTTTCTGTTTTCAGTAAGGTTTCTACTTCAGCTTTTATTAAATTTTCTATATTTTTTCTTAAATAACCATCTTCATTTCTGTATTCTTCTATATTATCAATAAAAAAAAGGGTAATTGGTTTTATTTTTACGCTTCTAGTTAATAATTCCTTTTCAGTTTTAAAATGACTTTTTATAGCTTTTTTAATCATTATTTCTTGCAGTTTTTCTGCATAAGAATAAGGATTTAATTTATCTCCTTTAGCTAATTCTATTCCATTAGATAACACAACTTTGCTTTTGTTTAAGCTTTCTACATACAAATCTTCCATTGCAAAATGTACACGTTGCAAACTTTCTTTTTTAGTAAGTTTAAAGGTTTTTTTACTTTTATCTTCTAACAATTCAAGAGTAGCCTCTTTGCCATCTGTATTATTTAATTTTACAACAGCGTTTTTACCACTTTCAAATTCTGTAATATGCCCAATAACACCTTTTACTAAATTTCTGTTGAAAGAATCAACAGCAGTTAATGTATAAATTAAATTTTCATATTCCTTAAAGGTTGCTCCATAACGCAATACAAATTGTGGTTTCATTTTTTGAATATTCTCCCAAGTTTTGTTCGATTGTGAAAATTTGTGTGGTTCATCAATAATTAAAAAAGGACTAACTGCCGAAATTGCTTTAAAAGGAACTGTGTGTTTATCAAATATGCCTTTATCAAAAGATTGCTCCATTGTTGGCGAATTTATCATACCTGCATTGATAACAAGAACTTGAATGCTGTTTTTTTCGTAAACACCTGCGTTTACAAAACTATTTACAGCAGGTGGCATAAAAGATTTTTTATTTTTACCCCCTTTTTTACTTTCTACAATATGTAATTTAATAGTTTTACCATATTGTTCTTTAAAATGTGCTCTTGCACTATCGCTTTTTAAAAAATCTACAGTTCCTGCTTTTATTGAAAGTGTAGGTACAATAACAATAAATTTAAAAAGACCGTAATTTTTATTGAGTTCAAAAATAGTTTTAGTATACGTATACGTTTTTCCTGTGCCTGTTTCCATCATAATATCTATGATGTTGCTTTTAGTCTTTACACTTTCTTCTATATCATTGTTTTTTTGCTTTGCTGCAATGTTTTTTCTGAATTGTCCATAAGGCAAATAATTATTATCAAATACGTTTCCTTGCCTTGTTATATTATTATATGTAGGGTTTATAAAATGCTGATCAATTTTTGATACTGCGTGTTTTTCTAAATCTCTAAAAACAGCAACCGTACTTTCTACTGCTTGGGTTTGATGTTCTAGATTTTTCTCAAAATTAAATCCTTTCATAACTAATCTTTAAGTAAAAGCAAAACTAATCCTATCATTTTGTCTTTTTCTTCTGGTAAAGAAGTTGCAATTAATAGGGTAAGTGTTGTTAAGGTTTCTGGTGATATTTTGTGTGTAAAATTATAATTAGCTTTGTGTAAAAGCCAAATAAATGCAAATGCTCCACTGCGTTTATTGCCATCGTTAAAAGGATGATTTTTTACTATAAAATAGAGTAAATGTGCTGCTTTATCTTCAGTAGTTGGGTAGGCATCTTGCCCAAATACAGATTGAAAAACAGTTCCATAAATTCCTTTTAAACTTCCTTGTTTTTTTTCTTGAGCAAACAAATCTGTTGCTTCTCCTTTTTGTAATAATTCTTTTTTCAAGGTTTTTAAGTCGTCTTCTAGCTCTTTTGCAGAGGTAAATATTTCTACTATTTCATTACTTTTTGGGAAGTTATTTTTATCAAAATTTTCTAAATTAAAAAAAGTACTCGAAAAAGATTGTATTAAAGACAGCACATCTTTCGTTTCTAAATTTTTAGTATTTTGAGTTAAAATTTTTAAATCTTCTAACGTGTGTAAGAATTGCTGTTTGTTTTTTTCTAATATTTTTTGGTTGATTGTGTAGCCTTTGGTAATATGTTGTTTTAATGTTTGGGTAGCCCAAATACGAAAATTAGTTCCTTGTTTTGAATTAATACGATAGCCAACAGATATAATTGCGTCTAAATTATAAAAATCTACTTGCCTTTTTACCTTTCTTCCAGATTCATCTTGAACTAGTTCCATTTTGGAACTAGTTGCATTTTTTTGTAGCTCTCCTTCTTTATAAATGTTTTGTAAATGCTTTGAAATTGCCTGCGGATTAACTCCAAAAATTTCACCCATTTGCATTCTTGTTCCCCAGATAGTTTCGTTTTCTGAATCTAACTTTAAAGCGATAGCTCCATTTTCTGCTTGATATATCTTTAACTCCTTTTCCATATTAATAACGTGTTATAAAATCGATATCAATACTTTTTTTATTGGCAAAACTTTTTACGTTTTCGCTAATTTCACGTAAGTTTTTACTTTCAAAATGATACCCAAATGCAATAATGGTGGTTGGGTTAAAATTGGTATCGCTGTCAATTTTTTCTAACAATGTTTTCAAAGTATCAGTTTTAAAACCTTTATCCATTAAATACAGTTTGTTGCTTACATAATTGGCTGTGTAACCATTTAAATCTACTTCTATAAAGTTTTCTGTAAGTGGTACTGTATCATTCGTTTTCCAAGTAATTAATAAGGCTTTTATATCTTCTTTGGTTAATTTACTTTCATCAAAAAGTTGCATTTGTTTTGCATCCAACTCTTCTGCTTCAAAATTATAATCGTCCCAAATTGGCATTGTTTCAAATATTTTGAAACCTACATCTTGCTTCTGAAGTTCTTTTATTTGAACTTCAATTTCTTTTATTTTTTCATCTTTTTGATCAATATTTAATTGACCTTCTAAATCTTTTATCTCTTTTTGTTTTTCTAAAATCTTAATTTTTAAGGTTTCTTCTTTTATTTTTTTTGATGCACGAAGTAAACGTTCTTTAGTGATGTCAAAAATAGTAGGTATTTCTACTTTTAAGTCATTTTTTACAAAATCGTAAGCTGTTTTATTGCTTTTTGGGTCGATGATTTCTGGCAATTGTACTAAAATAAATTTACGCTTTCCATTACCTTCTGCATTTAACTGCATTACAGCATCGCCTGTGGTTCCTGAACCTGCAAAGAAATCGAGGATTATAGAATTTTCTTTTCCTATTGAAATTTCAATACACTTTTGAAGTAATTCAACAGGTTTAGGAAAATCGAAGTATTTTCCATTCAATAAGTTTTTTAAATCTACGGATGCTTTTTTATTACCATCAATATCCTTCCATAAATTTGAAGCTTGTTTCAATCTACCTTCTAAATAAAATTTTAAGTATGGTTTCCAAGTTTCTTTAAGTTCAGTCTTTGATTTAGTTTTTTTCCATTCAATCAAATTATTTAATTTAAATTCTTCATATTTAGATTTAGAACACCTCCATCTGCTTTCATAACCAGTGGGTCCAATAGGTAATATTTCTTCTCCATCAGGAGAGGCAAGAGAAAAATACATACTTGGTCTATCTCCTCTTCTGTCCTCACCACCTGTTTTCCTTAAAGGACGTGTTAAATATTTTCCTTTTGAGTCCTCTTGATTATATATATTCTTATCCTTCTCATTAAAAGGTAAGCCATAGAATTCCATTTTAGAACTTTTAGAATACACTAAAATATAATCAAACTCGGAAACTAAACCATTAGTGCCTTGACCTGTTGGTGTACCAGTTAACCTACTAATTTGACCTAAAAAATTCTCTTCACCAAAAATCTCATCCATCAACAAACGCAATTGCGCAACTTCATTATCATCAATAGAAATAAAAATAACACCATCTTCTTTTAAAAGATGTTTCGCAATATATAAACGAGGATACATAAAGGTTAGCCAAGCAGAATGAGAGTTGCTTTTACTTTGTGTAAAACTTAAAATTCGTTTGGCACGTTCTTCACTTACTCCAGAAAGTTCCATTAAGGTTGGCACATCAAATTTTCTATCATCTTCATATACAAAACCATCACTACCTGTATTATAAGGTGGATCTATGTAAATCATTTTAATTTTCTCATAATAGGCATTGCTTAAATGCTTTAGCACTTCTAAATTATCGCCTTTTATGAGTAGGTTTTCAGAGGTTGCGTTTGCTTCTTTTTGGTTAAAAGCTTCATCTTCTTTTAAAAGAGTATTGGTTTCGTCTGTAGCCAATAAACGCGCATAACTTTTACCCAGCCAATCCATTCCATAACTTTCTGTAGAAAAGTTTATTTCGTTTGCAGAAAGTTGGGTTTTAAATTTATCAAAATCAAAATCGCCATTTTTATCAAAACAGTTTGGGAAATTTTGTTTTAGAATTTCTACATCTTTATTTGGTGGTTGTATGTTGCCTGTTACTTTTTGTGTTGTGCTCATTTTATTTCCCAGTATTGTTTTGGCTATCTATTAACAAGTCTTTTGCATTTATTTGGAGTATTTCAGCTATTTTGTACAAGTCTTGTATACTTGGTTGTCTTATGTTTCTTGCGTATTCATTAATGGTTGGGTAACTTTTGTCCATTTTTTCTGCAAGCCACTTTTGGCTAATTCCTTTTTCTTTTAAAACTTCTTTTATTCGGTTCATGTTAAACCTTTTTTATGATTTGGGCAGAAAGATAGTAAAAATGATTGTCTTGTAATTAAAATATTCATTGTATTATCAATAGTAATTATAAAAACAAACAGAATTAAAAAAAGTATTTTGTAACTATTTCAAAATCATTCTGATAAAAAAAATAAATTACTTCAATTTTAAGAAGATTAGATACACAAAACAAAAATTTCCTAAAACAAATAGACATCGTATTTAAAAACCTGTTAAAAGTCTAAAAATCAAATGTCTAAATCGTTCATCAACAGTTGAAAATAATACCAAAACAAAAACCATCAACCTAAAAAAGTATAAAAACCCTAATTTTGGTAGCTGATATTAAAAATCGAAAAAAAGATACAAAAATGGCAAAGACATTATTTGATAAAGTTTGGGATTCTCATGTAGTTCGTAGTATAAAAGACGGACCAGATGTGTTTTTTATAGACCGTCATTTTATTCATGAAGTTACAAGTCCTGTTGCTTTTTTAGGATTGGAAAGCAGAAACAATGCTGTACTATATCCAGAACGCACATTTGCAACAGCAGATCATAATACACCAACCATCAATCAGCATTTGCCTGTAGAAGATCCTTTGTCTGCAAATCAGTTAAACGCTTTAGAAAGTAATGCTAAAAAGCACGGAATTTCGCATTGGGGTTTAGGTGATAAAAACAACGGAATTGTACATGTTGTTGGGCCAGAAAACGGAATTACATTACCTGGAGCAACGATTGTTTGTGGAGATTCTCACACATCTACTCATGGTGCTTTTGGTGCAATTGCATTTGGTATTGGAACATCTGAAGTAGAAATGGTGTTGTCTACACAATGTATTATGCAGCCAAAACCAAAATCGATGCGAATTAACGTAAACGGAAAATTAGGGTTGGGCGTTACTCCAAAAGATGTGGCTTTGTATATTATTTCTCAACAAACCACTTCTGGAGCTACAGGTTATTTTGTAGAATATGCAGGCGAAGTTTTTGAAGACATGTCTATGGAAGGTAGAATGACAGTTTGTAATTTATCGATAGAAATGGGTGCAAGAGGAGGAATGATTGCTCCAGATGCTAAAACATACGAATATTTAAAAGGACGTTCTCAAACTCCTAAAGGAGAAGCTTGGGACAAAGCCATGAACTATTGGCAGACTTTATATACAGAAGACGATGCTGTTTTTGATCAGGAATTTACCTATCAAGCATCAGACATTGAGCCAATGATTACTTATGGAACCAACCCAGGAATGGGAATGGGTGTTACAAAATCGATTCCGATTGCAGAAAGTTTAAAAGGAGGAGTGGAAACTTACAAAAAATCTTTAGGATATATGTCTTTTAATGAAGGCGATTCTATGATTGGCAAACCCATTGATTTTGTGTTTTTAGGTTCTTGTACCAATGGTAGAATTGAAGATTTTAGAGGTTTTTGTTCTATTGTAAAAGGAAGAAAAAAAGCTGATAATGTTACAGCTTGGTTAGTGCCAGGTTCTCATAAAGTGGTCGATCAAATTAAAGCAGAAGGTTTAGATAAAATTATTTCAGACGCAGGTTTTGTGTTAAGAGAACCAGGTTGCTCTGCTTGTTTGGCAATGAATGATGATAAAATTCCAGCAGGGAAATTATCGGTTTCAACATCGAACAGAAATTTTGAAGGAAGACAAGGTCCAGGTTCTAGAACGCTTTTAGCAAGTCCATTAGTGGCAGCAGCCTCTGCAGTTAGTGGAGTGGTTACAGATCCTAGAACGCTTCTTGTATAGTTTGCAGTTTACAGTGGCAGTTCACAGTCCAAAAACTTGTAAAAATAAAATATTTTATAAAAATTAAATAAGTACTGCCAACTGATACTGGCAACTGAATACTAAAAAAAAAAATGGCATACGATAAATTTACAACGCTAACAAGTACAGCATATCCATTACCAATTGAGAATGTAGATACAGATCAAATAATTCCTGCTCGATTTTTAAAAGCGACAGAACGTGTTGATTTTGATACCAACTTTTTTAGAGATTGGAGATACAACCAAGATGGAACACCAAAAGCAGATTTTCCTTTAAACAAAGAAATTTATGCAGGTTCTAAAATTTTGGTAGGTGGTAGAAACTTCGGTTCAGGTTCTTCAAGAGAACATGCAGCTTGGTCTGTGTATGATTTTGGATTACGTTGTGTAATTTCATCGGCTTTTGCAGATATTTTTAAGAACAACTGTTTAAATGTTGGGGTTTTGCCTGTACAAGTTTCTGAAGGTTTTGCAGATCAATTATTTGATGCAATTATGGCAGATCCAAAAACGGAAATCAAGGTTGATTTACCAAACCAAACAGTTACTTTAGTTGCAACTGGTGCTTCAGAATCTTTTGAGATTAATACCTATAAAAAAGACAATATGCTAAATGGTTTTGATGATATTGATTATCTAAAAAACATTGAAAACGAAATTGTTGATTTTGCAAAAACAAGACCTTTTTAAAACAAAAAGTCTTCGACAAGCTCAGACTGACATATAGAATTTTAATTTCCTTTTAGGATTAAATTTAAAACTAAGAATGTCACACTGAGCTTGTCGAAGTAATTTTAAGTAAAAACTCAATTACTTTTCATAAAGAATGACCAAGAGAAAGATTGAAATAATGGATACCACATTGCGTGATGGAGAACAAACATCAGGTGTGTCTTTTTCGGTTTCAGAAAAACTAACCATTGCAAAATTACTAGTATTAGAATTAAAAGTAGATCGTTTAGAAATTGCTTCTGCAAGAGTTTCTGAAGGCGAATTGCAAGCTGTTAAAAAAATTACGGCTTGGGCTTTAGAACATCATAATATCGATAAAATAGAGGTGTTAACCTTTGTTGATGGAGGAAAATCCATTGATTGGATGTTAGATGCTGGTGCCAAAGTTCAGAACTTACTAACCAAAGGTTCATTAAATCACTTAAAATATCAACTTAAAAAAACACCAGAACAACATTTTTCAGATATCAAAGCAACCATAGATTTAGCTGCAAAAAACGATATTAAAACAAACGTATATTTAGAAGATTGGAGCAATGGAATGCGAAATTCTAAAGACTATGTTTTTGAATATTTAGACTTTTTAGTTACACAAAAAATAGAACGCATTTTATTACCAGATACTTTAGGAATTTTAACTCCCGAAGAAACATTTTTATATATTGATGAAGTTCGAACAAAATATCCAGAAATTCATATTGATTTTCATGGACATAATGATTACGATTTAGGAGTTGCCAATGTTATGGAAGCTGTAAAAGCTGGTGCAAATGGTTTGCATTTAACCATCAATGGAATGGGAGAACGTGCAGGAAATGCGCCAATGGCTAGTGTTTTAGCGGTTATTAAAGATTTTTTGGTTGATGTAAAAATTACAACAAACGAAAAAGCTTTGCACAAAGTTAGCAAGTTAGTGGAAACTTTTTCAGGATTTAGAATTCCTGTAAATAAACCTGTTGTTGGTGCCAATGTGTTTACACAAACTGCAGGAATTCATGCAGATGGAGATAACAAACACAATTTATATTTCAACGATTTAATGCCAGAACGTTTTGGTAGAAAACGTAAATATGCTTTAGGAAAAACATCTGGAAAAGCAAACATTCAAAAGAATTTACAAGATTTGGGCATCAGCTTAAATGATGATGAATTAAAAAAAGTTACCCAAAGAATTATAGAATTAGGAGATAAAAAAGAGGTGGTTTCTCAAGATGATTTGCCTTATATTATTTCTGATGTTTTAGATTCTGATACTATTGAAAAACGTGTTGTTGTAGAAAATTATGTGTTAGGTCATGCAAAAGGCATGAAGCCATCAACAACGTTACAATTAATTGTGGAAGGTGTTTTATATGAAGCGCATGCACAAGGAGATGGACAATTTGATGCTTTTATGAATGCATTAAAAAAGTTGTACAAAACACATAGTAAAAAAGAATTACCAGCGTTGATAGATTATGCAGTTCGAATTCCTCCAGGAAGTCATTCTGATGCTTTGTGTGAGACCATCATCACTTGGAAAAAAGAAAAGAACGAATTTATTACTCGTGGTTTAGATTCAGATCAAACAGTATCTGCGATTAAAGCTACAGAGAAAATGTTGAATATAATATAGTTGATAGTCTTTAGTCGTTAGTTGGTAGAAGTCATACTATCGTCTAAAGTCTAAAGAATACTAACTTAAAAGTTGAATGTAATATAAAAATTAGTCTTTAGACGTTATACTTTAGTTGGTAGAACTCATACTAACGTCTAAAGTCTAGAGACTACAAACTTAAAATATGAAATTAAATATCGCATTATTAGCAGGAGATGGAATTGGTCCTGAAGTAATAGACCAAGCAGTAAAAGTATCAGATGCTATTGCAAAGAAATTCAATCATGAAATTACTTGGAAACCAGCTTTAACTGGAGCAGCAGCCATTGATGCTGTTGGAGAACCTTATCCAGATTCTACACACGAAATTTGTGCGTCTTCAGATGCAGTTTTATTTGGAGCTATTGGGCATCCAAAGTTTGATAATGATCCATCAGCAAAAGTTCGTCCAGAGCAAGGATTGTTAAAAATGCGTAAAAAATTAGGGTTGTTTGCCAATGTTCGTCCTACGTTTACATTTCCTTCTTTGTTAGATAAATCGCCTTTAAAAAGAGAACGCATTGAAGGAACTGATTTGGTTTTTTTACGTGAATTAACAGGAGGAATTTATTTTGGTGAAAAGGGTAGAAGAGATGATGGAGAAACTGCTTTTGACAATTGTGTGTACACAAGAGCTGAAGTAATTCGTTTGGCAAAAAAAGGTTTTGAATTGGCAATGACGCGTTCTAAAAAATTATGTTGTGTAGATAAAGCTAATGTTTTAGAAACATCAAGATTATGGAGAGAAACTGTGCAAGCAATGGAAAAAGACTATCCAGAAGTAGCCGTTTCTTATGAGTTTGTAGATGCAGTAGCTATGCGTTTAGTTCAATGGCCAAATAGTTATGATGTTTTAATTACTGAGAATTTATTCGGCGATATTTTAACAGATGAAGCATCTGTGATTTCAGGTTCTATGGGTTTAATGCCAAGTGCTTCTTTAGGTTCTGATATTGGTTTGTTTGAGCCAATACATGGTTCTTATCCACAAGCAACAGGTTTAAATATTGCAAATCCAATGGCTACAGTTTTATCTGCAGCAATGATGTTTGAAAACTTTGGTTTGCAAGCAGAAGGAAAAGCTATTAGAGATGCTGTGAACAGTGCTTTAGAAAAAGGAATTGTAACAGAAGATTTAGCTGATGGTGCAAAAAGTTATGGAACTAAAGAAGTTGGAGATTGGTTAGCAGCCAATATTTAGTCAAATTATATAAAGTAAAAATGCGTTAAATTTATATTTTAGAATATGAATTTAGCGCATTTTTTTTGAAAAGTAGTTTTAAGAAACTTCCTCTATAACTTCTAAAATTAGTTGACAACCTTCTATCAATTCTTCATCAGAAATGGTTAGTGGAGGTGTAATTCTCATGGCTTTTGGTTCAAATAACAAGAAGAATAAAATTAAGCCTCTGTCTAAACATTTTAGAACAATTTTTGCAGCTAATTCTGGCGATTCAACAATAGCAGCCAACATTAAACCTTTTCCTCGTATTTCTGTTATGACTGGATGTTGTAAGTGTTTTCTAATGATTTTTTCTTTGCGCAAACTTTCAGAAAGATACTGTTTGTCTAAAATTTCTGTAACAGTTGCCAAAGCAGCAGCAGCAATTATGGGATGCCCAGCAAAGGTAGAAATATGACCAAGTTTAGGATTGTCTTTTAGCAAACTCATATGTTCTGAAGATGCTATAAAAGCGCCAATTGGCATTCCACCACCCAAACCTTTTCCTGTAATTATAATATCTGGCACAACATTATAATTTTTAAATCCCCAAAAAGTTCCTGTTCGTCCAATTCCTGTTTGAATTTCATCTAAAATTAACAACGCTCCAACTTCTTGGCAACGTTTTTTTACTTTGGATAAATACCCATTTTGAGGCTCAATAAAACCTGCTCCACCTTGAATGGTTTCTAAAATTACTGCTGCAGTATTTGTGGTGATTTGTTGCAAGCAAAATTCACAATTAAAAGCAATAAATTTTGTGCCAGGAATTAAAGGTCTAAAAGCTGCGTTTTGTCTTTCAACACCAGAAACGCTCATGGCACCCATTGTATTTCCATGATAGGAATTTTTTGCGGCTATAATTTCTGATCTATTGGTAACTCTTTTTGCTAATTTTAAAGCACCTTCTGTAGCTTCTGTTCCAGAATTTGTAATATAAACAGCTTGTAAATTTTCAGGTAATGTTGATGCTAGTAGTTTGCATAAATCAACTTGAGGCTGTTGAATAAATTCGCCATAAACCATTACATGTGCGTATGTATCAACTTGATTTTTAATAGCTTCAGATACTTTTGGGTGATTGTGTCCTAAACTATTGGCAGAAACGCCTGCAACAAAATCTAAATATTTTTTTCCAGAAGTATCGTAGATGTAACTTCCTTTTGCGTGAGAAACTTCTAAGGCAAATGGATGAGAAGAAGTTTGTGCTTGATATTGATAAAAATCGGCTTTTAAATTACTCATTATTTTGCAACGTTGAAACTTTCTTTTTCTCTTGACTAATTACCGCTGATTTTTTTAAAGATTTATTTTTTAACGGTGGTTTTTCTCCATCATTTTTATCTTTGATAAAAATATCCTCCATTTTTTTAGGTTGTTCATCTTCTCTCCAAATAAAATCTTTTAGTTTTCTATCTTCATCAGGATACATAGAAGGAGGATAGGTTTTACCTTCTGAAGCTTTTAAATATTTAATGGATTCAATTTCACCTTTATCAAAAACAAATTCAATATTGCTAGAGATTTCTTTGGTGATGGTTTCTAAAACACCAGTCTCTTCGTTTCTATTGAAATAAACAGATTCTGCATTTCCTGCTACAAACAATGTTTTGAGCTTGTTTTCTAAAAATTTTCCATACATATTCCTACCTTTTATTTGGTTGAAATTGTCTTTAGATAATGAATCTTTAGAAATGATAAACGCATTGTTAAAAACCTTTAAAGAATCTAGTTTTTCAGTTTCTGTATTAGACTGTAGATAAATACTATCGCCCGTAATTTGATTTTGATCCGACCAAATTACAGGATCTCTGTACATTTTTGTATAACCAGTTGTTTGGTTTGTGTGGATAGAATCGCACTTTCCTTGCAAATCCGATTTAAATATTTTTACATTGTGATAGGTTCTTACAATTCGTTTTTTTGGTTTCCCAGTAACCAACAAAGTATCACCATGAATAAACATGGAATCTTTATCAATAATTGAAATAGCAACCGCTTTTTTAATGATGTATAAGGAATCTTTTAATTCATAAAGTTCAGCATAATTTCCTCTAGAAATAAAATTTTGAACAGTATCAATAATTTGAATATTGTTAGTGGCAGATGCAAAACCTCTTTTTTTATCATAATACAAACTATCACCTTCAATTGTTCTTTCTTCAGAATATATTTTTGCGTTGTCTAAAAAATAGGAAATATCGGTTTTGGTATCATAAAACCCTTTTTCGCAATAAATTTTGTTTTTGTTTTGTGTGTTTGTAATTGTTGATGGTCCATACAAATACGTGTGCCCAGTTTCTGTATAATAATTTAAATGATTGGACTCTAAATTATGTTCAGGATTTACAACTGTAACTCTTGTAGTGGCAATAAATTTTTTATCCTCTAAATAATAATTTCCGTATTTACTTTTTAAGGTATTGGTTTCGTCTTTTATAGTAGCATAACTTTGGTAATACAGCTTTTGATTAATTCTGTCAAACTGTAAAGTATCAGTTGTTAACGTCATTGTTGGATCTTTCAAAACTACGTTTCCCCAAGAAAGTGCTTGTTTAGCATTCGCATCATAGTCTGCATAATCACTTGTTTGGGTAATGGTATCTCCTTGTTTGATAAAAACGTTTCCAATTGCTTTAAAAAAGTTTTCTTTTCTGTAATATAAAGCTTGTTGGCAAGTTAAATCAATCCCTTCATGATTCATTTGTACATTTCCAATCAGTACAGTTGCTCCAGGATATTTTTCTTCGTCAGCTTCTTGAATTTCAGCTTTGTATTCGATTTTTCTAGTTCCTTTCTCTTCTGTTTGAGAAAAAGAAAATAATGCAGAAAAAGTTAGCAATAAAAAAAAGATTCTTTTCAAAAGATTTGTTTTGCGACAAAAATAATGAAAAGAATATTGTTGCAACTTAAATAAAAGTGAAAGTTGATGATATTATTTCTTAATTAAACTCCTTTTTTTTACAATGTTTTGAAAAAGGATTCCAAAAAGACTTATAGGAATAAAGCCACTTACCAGAACTAATGTGAGATAATAAGTATCGAAAATAGACAATTGTTGCCAATTACAAAAGCCTTTATAAAAGATTAAAATTTCGGATACAATAAAGCCAATAAGATACATTTTAACCCAAATTTCGGATAGTTTTATCAACTTAAAATAAGCAAGAAACAGCAATAAACTTAAGCTTACTAAGCCTAAAAATACAAGATGTAGATAGCCAATTACAAAATCTATTATTTGTGAAATTAAGGTTGAAAAATAAGGAATATCAGATAAAAATTGCAAAATAATTTTGATGATAAAAAGGAGATATACAAATTTTAGCAATTGATATAAAAACGGCGTTAAGTTTGTAGCTATTGTAGATTTTATTCCGATTAAAATACGATGGAGTTTTACCAATGCTATCAGTTGATATATAACCCCAAAAGTAGCTAAAACAAGAATGTATTTTGGCGGATTCATCCATAGAAATGATAAAAATAATGTTAGAACACAGCTAATAATTAGGTGTCTATAGAAAGAAGAAATCGCTCTTTTTTGAATACTAATCTTATTCTTTTCAAGAAATATTAAGAAAAATCCTAGTAAACAAAAAATAAACCAACCATTATATTGAAAATGCAAATAGAAATAAATAGCATTTTTATACCAATGAGAACTGCTGCCTAAAGTGTTCATGATAATGCCTAAAACCCAAGGACCAATGCTAGAAAATACCATAAATAATAGCGAAGCATTTATAAATTTATAAGAATAACTGTTTTTTATGCACGTATTATTTTTTCTAAAAAAAAGATAAAACCAGTACGAACAAATTAAGAAAAGCGTAGAAAAAATAATTGAAAATAATGCGTAACCAGTTATAGGAAAGCTCACAAGCATTCCTATAATTGTAATTTGTGTACACCAAAATAATAATGAATACTTTTTTTGAACATCATTTTTAATACATACATAAAAAATTAACGATGTTAAACCCACATACACCCAACCTAAAAGTGCAACATGAGAATGTGTGTGAACAATATATTTGTAAGTAGCATTTACATTAGCTACTGGAAATAGACGAAGTATAATACCTAAACTACTGGCAATTAAAAAATAGAAAAGGCTTATTAAAATTTGTTTTTTTACGGAAATCATTTTATAATTTCATTCAAGTTATTGTTTTTAGCAAATTCAGTTGCCATTTCTAAAACTGTTTTATTTTTAAGTTTATGTAATAACTTATTTTTAAAAGGCGCATACAAATAATGAACAACACAAGGGTTTTCTTCATTACATTCATTTTGTCCTAGATAACATTGGTCAAATTTTGCAATATCGTCTATACAATCTATAATTTCAAACACAGTATTTTTTTTGTTTTTTTCTGACAAATAAAAACCTCCATGAGGTCCTTTTACAGAACTTATTAATCCTTTTTTTGTGAGTTCTTGCATTGTTTTTGCCAAAAAAGGTGCAGGCAATTCTAACTTTTTAGCAATTTCTTTAGAACCTATTTTATGCTCTTTAGAGGCATTATTGGTTAGGAATAAAACTGCGGTTATAGCGTATTTACTGGCTTTAGACAACATAGAATTGTTTTTGCTAATATAAAAAGATAATATTATCTTTTTATATGATATTTATCATATTTTAAAAAGTAATGGCATTGTATTTTTGCTGTATTAAAAGATAAAAATGTCTTTTATTTAAAAATGAACTAATACTTTAAAACGATACACTATGAAATTTTTGAAATTAGTCAGTTTATTATTCATTGTAAGTTTGTTGGTAACAAGCTGTAAAAATGAATCAAAACAAGAAGTTGCAATTGTGGACAATGCAAATATCTACATTAAGGGAACTATGGACGCAGAACTCACAGCACCACCATTTGTTCCTGCTCCAGTAGGAAATAGACCAGCAAAAAAGCTATTAGTTAATATGGAGATAATCGAAAAAGAAGGCACAATGACTGATGGTGTACAATATTTATATTGGACATTTGGAGGTTCTGTTCCTGGAAGTTTTATAAGAACAAGAGTAGGAGATTTAGTGGAATTTACTTTATCTAATCATCCAGATAATAAATTGCCTCATAATATAGATTTACATGCAGTTACAGGTCCTGGAGGTGGAGCAGAATCTTCTTTTGTAGCTCCAGGTCATGAAAAAACATTTTCTTTTAAAACCTTAAATCCTGGTTTGTATGTATATCATTGTGCAACTGCACCAGTTGGAATGCATATTGCGAACGGAATGTATGGTTTAATATTGGTAGAACCAGAAGGAGGTTTGCCTCCAGTAGACAAAGAATATTATATTATGCAAGGAGATTTTTATACAAAAGGAGCAACTGGTGAAAGAGGATTACAACCTTTTGATATGACAAAAGCCATTAAAGAAGATGCAGATTATGTAGTTTTTAATGGAGCTGTAAATGCCTTAACAGGAGATAATGCAATTACTGCAAATGTGGGCGAAACTGTTCGTTTGTATGTTGGTAATGGTGGACCAAACTTAACATCGTCTTTTCATGTTATTGGAGAAATATTCGACAATGTGCATGTAGAAGGTGGAGATTTAATCAACAAAAATGTACAGACAACCTCGATTCCTGCTGGTGGTGCAGCTATTGTAGATTTTAAGGTAGATGTTCCTGGAACGTTCATTTTAGTAGATCACGCTATTTTTAGAGCTTTTAACAAAGGTGCTTTAGGAATGTTAAAAGTAACTGGAGAAGAAGACAAAAAATTATATTCAGGTGTAAAACAAGAGGGAATTTATCACCCAGAAGGAGGCACAATTCAAACAATGCCTGAAACAGAAGAGGCTAAGCAAAAGGAAGTGATTGCAGTAAAAGAGAAATCTTTATTAAAAAAATTAAAAGACGGGAAACAAGTGTATATGAATACCTGTTTTGCATGTCATCAAGCAGAAGGTCAAGGAATTCCAAATGCGTTTCCTCCTCTAGCAAAGTCAGATTATTTAAATGCTGATGTAGAAAGGGCTATTGGTGTTGTCTTGAATGGATTAACGGGTGAAATTACTGTAAATGGTAAAAAGTACAACAGTGTAATGACTAGACAAACATTAACAGATGAAGAGGTAGCAGATGTAATGACATATGTTTATAATTCTTGGGGAAATAATAAAACCAATGTAAGTATAAAAACTGTACAAGAAGTTAAAAATAATTAAAAGTAACCCTATGAAAACCATTTTAAGACTGACAATTTTTTTATTACTCCTAAATTCAATAGTTACAAATTGTCAGTCAAAAATGGTGACTATAAAAGGAGGAGAATATATTCCTCTTTATGGCAGAGACTCTATGAAAGTTGTTATTAATGATTTTTTGATGGATGTTTATCCAGTAACTAATAAAGAGTATTTAGAGTATGTGATAAAACATAAAAACTGGCAAAAATCTAAAGCAATAAAATTATTTGTTGATGCAAGTTATTTAAGAGAATGGAAATCTGATACTACTTTAAATGCAAACCAGAAATTAAATTCACCCATTACAAATATATCTTGGTTTGCCGCTAAAAGTTACTGTGAAAATCAAGGAAAAAGATTGCCAACTGTTGATGAATGGGAATATGTAGCCATGGCAAATAAAACAAAGCCAGATGCTAGATCCTTAAAAAACTACAATGAATTTATATTAAGTTGGTATGAAAAGCCAAAAACATTTAATCAATCAATTGGTTCAACTTTTAAAAATTATTGGCAAGTGTACGATTTACATGGGTTGGTTTGGGAGTGGACATCCGATTTTAATTCGGTTTTAATTACTGGAGAATCTAGAAAAGATGTAGATAAAGATAGTAATTTATTCTGTGGAAGTGCAGCTGTAAATGCAACAGATTTAATGAACTATGCAGCCTTTATGCGTTATGCCATTAGAGGAAGTTTAAAAGCAAAATACACCATGAAAAACTTAGGTTTTAGATGTGTAAAAGATAACTAAAAATAACAAATATGAAATCAATAAAATATATCTTTCTGTTTATAACATTCACATTGTTTGTTTCTTGTAATGAAAAAAGCAAAGAAGAAACAGCAAAAGTTGAATATCAATGCCCAATGAAGTGTGAAGATGAAAAAGTATACTCAGAAAAAGGTACTTGCCCAGTTTGTAAAATGGATTTAAGACCACTTTCAAAAGCATCAAAAAAAGTGTTGAGTACTGAGATTTCTGAAGAATCTATCTTTAATTTAACTTCTAATTGGAATACAGAAGAAGGGAAGACAATCACTCTAAAAGAGTTAAAAGGTAAAACTTTAGTGATGGTGATGGTTTATACTACGTGTAAAGCTGCTTGCCCTAGATTAACTGGAGATATGAGGAATATTGAGCAAAAAATTCCAGCTGAAAACAAAGAGGATGTTCAGTTTGTTTTTATTAGCATCGATCCAGAAAATGATACACCAGAAAAACTAAAAAAGTTTGCTATTGATAATTATATAGATGGCGAACAATGGACTTTTTTGCAAGGAACAGAATCCAGTGTGCGTGAATTTGCAAACGTATTAGCTGTAAAATATAAGCAGATTTCACCCATAGATTTTTCACATTCAAACATCATTAGTGTATTTAATCCTCAAGGAGAATTGGTGCATCAACAAGAGGGCTTAGGTGTTGATAATAAAGAAACAATAGCAAAAATTCTAGAAACAGTAAATCAATAAAACTATATGAAAACTATTGAATCTAGAGACGATATTTCATTTCTCGTGAATGAATTTTATGGTAAAATTAGAAAAGATTCTTTGTTAGGGCCAATTTTTAATAGTCATATTCCTGATGAAAAATGGCCTGAACATCTTTTAAAGTTAACGGACTTTTGGGAAACAAATCTTTTTGGTATTCCAAAATTTAAAGGGAATCCTACTCAAAAACATATTGTAGTAGACCGTAATTTAAACCATACAACAAATCAAACACATTTTGGACAGTGGCTTCAACTTTGGTTTGAAACAATAGATAAAAACTTTGAAGGAACTTTAGCTTTAAAAGCCAAAGAAGCTTCAAGAAGAATGGCACATGGACAATTTATGGCAATGTGGAATCATCGCTAAAAACAGCAAAAAAATAATTATTAAATATAGCATTATGAAAACAGCAAATTTATATACCGATTTAGAATTTAATGAAAAAAGACCTTTGATAAAAGTTCTATTTGAAACTCCGTTTACAAAAGAAATTAGAATAGCGATGCATAGAGGAACCGAAATGAAAAAGCACAAAACATCGTTTCCTATTGTTGTAGAAATTGTTGATGGTACTATTGATTTTGGCGTTGATAATGAAGTTTTAAACTTAAATAAAGGAAGCATAATTTCATTGGATAGCAGTGTGCCACATGATTTAAAAGCATTAGAAGATAGTGTTATTAGATTAACATTAACAAAAAATGATGAAACGAATAGAGTTGAAAAAGTAGCCGAAAATTAGTCTTATTAAAAAAATAAATCATGAACATTACAGAAAATAATACAGTAGCAGAAGTTGTAACAAATAATATAAAATCAGCAGACGTATTTAAAAAATATGGCATAGATTTTTGTTGTGGTGGAGGAATTTCAATTAAAAAAGCATGTGAAAAACATGGCGTATCTTTTACAAGTTTAGAGCAAGAATTAGCAAAAATTAATAATAATACTTCTAAAGCATATAATTATGATCATTGGAAACTCGATTTTTTAATTGCTCATATTGAAAATGTTCATCACACATATGTGGAAGAAAGTACACAAATTCTATTGCAATATGTTGCAAAGGTTGCCAAAGTTCACGGACATCATTACACTGAAGTTGTAAAAATTAATGAACTCTTTAATGACATTGCTAAAGAATTAGCATCGCATATGAAAAAAGAAGAATTAATTTTATTTCCATTCATCAAAAAATTGGTCAAAGGTGAAAAAGAAGGAGTAAAAGTAGCTGTGCCTCATTTTGGTTCTGTAAATAACCCTATAAAAATGATGGAAGAAGAGCATGAAAATGCAGGTGATATTATGAAAGAAATAAAACAACTTTCTAATAATTATACTCCTCCAAAAGATGCCTGCAATACATTTAAGGCTTTGTATGCAAAATTAGATGAGTTTGAACAAGACTTGCATCAACATATACATTTAGAAAATAATATTTTGTTTCCAAAAGCAATTCTTTTAGAGCAAAAAAACAATCAATAAAATAATGAATAGTAGACTTGAAAAAGTTATTGAAGTTTGCTCCACCTTTTTAGACATAAAAACATAAAAAGTCCCCCAAAGAAAATTGCGGAATAACTGAAAAAAAATAATCAGTTATTTCGCTTTTAGTTTTTATAGATGTTTTAATTTTGAAAGCTTAAATAAAACAAATGAACTCACCTTTTGAAATGACCAAAGAAGAAATGACTTCTTACGGATATAAAATTGTAGATCAAATAGTTAATCACTTTACTGAGGTAGAACATAAAAAGCCAGTAAAAAAAGCGTCTCGTAAAGAAATGGATACCATTTTTTTAAGTGAAGCACCTGATGAAGCAACAGATGCAGATACTGTATTAGATTTTGTAATGAAAAATGTAATGCCAAACAGTATTATTCTTTCGCATCCAAAATCGTTTTCATTTGTGCCAGGACCAAGTAATTTTATTAGTGCCATGTCAGATTCTCTGGCAACAGGTTTTAATATTTTTTCTGGTGGATGGAATATTGCCCCTGCAGCAGCTGAGTTAGAAATTGTTACCTTAAATTGGATTTTAAAAATATTTAATTTTCCTGTGGATAAAGGTGGAGGAATTTTTACAAGTGGTGGTTCTATGGCAAATTTAACTGCATTAACCACTGCAAGAAGAGTAAAATGTGGTGAAGATTTTTCGAAAGCCATAATTTATTTGTCAGATCAAGCACATTCATCAAACATTAAGGCTATTCGAGTTTTAGGTTTTAAAAGAGAACAAATAAGAATTATTCCTACAGATATTGAATTTAGAATTAGCATTAACAAATTAAAAAATGAAATTGCTAGAGATCGTTTAAAAGGCAATGAACCTTTTTGTATAATTGCTACTGCAGGAACCACCAATACAGGAACTGTAGATCCTTTAGATGCTATTGCAGATATTTGTGAAAAAGAAAATTTATGGTTTCATATTGATGGTGCTTATGGTGCTGCAGCTATGTTATCAAAAAAAGGAAATCGTGCTTTAAAAGGGATTGAAAGAGCAGATTCTTTAACAGTAGATCCTCATAAATGGTTTTTTCAACCGTATGAAATTGGCTGTTTAATTGTAAAAGATAAAGAGTGGTTAAGTGGCACTTTTAGCGAAAAACCAGAATACTTAAGAGATATAGAAGGCAATGAATCTGAAATTAATTTTTACGATTATGGAATTCAATTAACCAGAAGATTTAGAGCTTTAAAATTTTACATGTCTATAAAAACGTATGGTTTAAATGCGTTTAAAAAAGCAGTAACCTATAATATTGATTTAGCAGAAGAAACTGAAGATATTTTAAGGAAAAGCAGCAATTGGGAAATTGTATCGCAAGCAACTTTGGCGATTATCAATTTTAGATATAATCCTATTCATTTAGAATTGCCAGAAGACAAATTAGACAAGTTGAATCAAGAGATTTCTTCCAGAATGACTAATTCTAGAGAAGCTTTATTGGTAACTACCATTTTACAAAATCAAGTGGTTATTAGAATGTGTTTGATAAATCCGAATACCACAATTCAACATATAAAAGACACTTTGAACGAATGTGATAATTTTGCAACAGAGATTTTAAAAGAGTGGAAGTAAATCGACTTTTATAAATGAAAAAAA
Organism: Polaribacter sp. Hel_I_88; assembly: GCF_000687935.1. Classification (NCBI taxonomy): domain Bacteria; kingdom Pseudomonadati; phylum Bacteroidota; class Flavobacteriia; order Flavobacteriales; family Flavobacteriaceae; genus Polaribacter; species Polaribacter sp. Hel_I_88. The sequence goes on from NZ_JHZZ01000001.1 coordinate 3,020,611, forward strand.
GCATCTTTTAGAATTTAAAAGATGCTTTTTTTATGAAATTAAATGACTAATTTATCTGTTAATTGTTTGTTTTCTATCTGGTCCAACAGAAACAATACTTACAGGAACTCCTGTTTCTTTTTCTATAAAGGCAACATAATCTAGCAAGTTTTTAGGTAGTTGATCTGCAGATGTCATTTTTGTTAAATCATCTTCCCAACCTTTGAATTCTGTATAATTTACAGAAACGTTTTCTGGCTCTATATTATAAGGTAAATGTGTAATTTCTTCTCCTTTATAAGTATAAGAAGTACATACTTTTAAAGTTTTAAAACCAGAAAGTACATCACCTTTCATCATCATTAATTGTGTAACACCATTTACATCTACAGCATATTTTAAGGCAACTAAATCTAACCAACCACATCTTCTTGGTCTACCCGTTGTTGCACCAAATTCGTGCCCAACACTTGCCATTGTTTCTCCATCTTTATCAAACAATTCTGTAGGAAAAGGGCCAGAACCAACTCTTGTTGTATAGGCTTTAAAGATTCCAAAAACATCACCAATTCTGTTTGGAGCAACTCCTAAACCTGTACAAGCACCAGCAGCTGTTGTGTTAGATGAGGTTACAAAAGGATACGTTCCAAAATCAATATCTAGCAAAGAGCCTTGTGCGCCTTCAGCTAAAATTGTTTTTTTATCTTTGATTGCTTGATTTAAAAACTCTTCACTATCAATAAATTTTAATGTTTTTAATTTATCAATTCCTTTTCTGAATTCAGCTTCTAATTCTGTTAAATTATATTCAACTTGAACATCAAAAAATTCTAACATTTTTAAATGCTTTTCTGTTAAAGCATCGTACTTGTCTTTCCAGTTTTCTAACTCTAAATCACCAACTCGCATTCCATTTCTACCAGTTTTGTCCATATAAGTAGGGCCAATTCCTTTTAAAGTAGAACCAATTTTTGCTTTTCCTTTTGATGTTTCAGAAGCTGCATCTAATAATCTATGAGTAGGTAAAATTAAATGTGCTTTTCTAGAAATTAATAATCTAGATGTATAATCGATGTTATGTTTGTCTAGATTTTCTAATTCTTTTTTAAAGATTACAGGATCTATAACTACACCATTTCCAACAACATTTAAAGCTGTTTTATGAAAAATACCTGAAGGAATTGTATGTAAAACATGTTTAAATCCGTCGAAAATTAAAGTATGTCCTGCATTTGGGCCTCCTTGAAAGCGTGCAATAATATCGTAATTGTTGGTTAAAACATCTACAATTTTACCTTTTCCTTCATCTCCCCATTGTAATCCTAATAATAAATCTACAGCCATTTTGTTGTGTGTAATTGTTTATTTGTTTAATCGTTTATTTGTTTAAATGTGTATTCGTGTAATCGTTTATTTGTAATGAATAACAGTAATTTGTTATTTAATTATTTAACTAAATTTTATTTTTAATAAATACTGAGAACTGCTACTGAAAACTGCCAACTGAATTCTACCTACTCTTTTTTCTTGGTTGTTCCGTAAAAATAAAGTGAATGATTATGGATGTCAATTTCAAAAATATCTTCAATTGTTTTTTTGATGATTTGAATTCTTGGATCACAAAATTCTTTTACTTCTCCAGTATCTGTAAAAATTACATGATCGTGATTTTTATCGAAATAACTTTTTTCGTAACGAGCCATAGATTGCCCATCAAATTGATGTTTACGAACCAAATTACAGTCTAACAATAAATCGATGGTATTGTACAAAGTTGCTCTACTAACCCTATAGTTTTTATTTTTCATTTTAATATAGAGCGATTCTATATCAAAATGCTCTTCAGCATCATAAATTTCTTGGAGTATAGCATAACGTTCAGGTGTTTTTCTGTGTTTATGCTCTTGTAGATAAGAGGTAAAAACTTTTTTAACGACTTCTTGGTTTTCAAGAGAATTACTCATAATTTTAATTTTTACGAAACACAAATTTACTGTAATTTCTTAATAAACTTCTACTTTTTTATAAAATGATATTTACATTCTATTAACACGCTCTACAGTTTTTACACCTTCTACTTTTTGAATACGTTTTATAAGCTTTTGTATTTGAGAACTATTCTTTACACTTAAGGATATTTTACCATCAAAAACACCTTCATCTCCAGAAATATTTATGCTGTGAATAAAAACTCCCATATTGCTAGATATAATTCGAGTTACGTTATTTACAATTCCGCTGTTATCTACTCCATTTATATGTAAAATAGCTTTGAAGTCTTGTTTTGTTGAATCTATCCATTTAGCTAACATAACTCTGTAAGCATAGTTAGATTGCAGAGAAATTGCATTTGGGCAATTTTTTTTGTGAACCTTTATACCATCATTTATGGTTAAAAAACCAAAAACTTTATCACCAGGAATAGGGTTACAGCATTTAGATAACGTATAATCTAACTTTTCTTCATCTTTACCAAAAACTAAAGCATCATATTTGTGAGTAACTTCTTCAGTATTTTCTTGATTCTCTTTTGCGGATGGACTTCTTCTTAATTTTGTTTTAAAGAAGTTTAAAATACTACTATTTTTTTGTGATACAAACGCTTTTAACTGTGTATTGTCTATGGCACCATTTCCAAATCTATAAAATAAATCGAAACTCGTTTTTAACTTAAAATAAACGACTAATTCGTTAATTGTTTTTTCGTTAAAAGGAATTTTTAAATGACGTAATTTTCTTGTTAATATTGCTTTTCCTTCTTCTGCAATTTGTTTTTCTTCATCTTTTAAAGCGGCTCTAATTTTGGTTTTTGCTCTTGCAGTAATTACAAAATCTAACCATCTTGCGTTTGGTTTGTTGGTAGAGCTTGTAATTACCTCTATTTGATCTCCACTATTTAAAGTGTGACTTAAAGGAACCAATTTGCCATTTACTTTTGCACCTCTACATTTTAAACCAACATCTGTATGTACAGAAAATGCAAAATCTAAGGCAGACGCATCTTTTGGTAGCGATTTTAGCTCACCTTTTGGCGTAAAAACGTAAATTTCTTTCGCATATAAATTCAGTTTAAAATCTTCAACAAAATCTACAGCATTAATATTCTGACTTTCTAATGTTTCTTTTAATTTGTTTAACCAACCTTCTAAACCACTTTCATTTTCTTCACCTTGTTTGTACTTAAAATGTGCAGCATAGCCTTTTTCTGCAATTTCGTTCATACGTTCAGATCTAATTTGCACTTCTACCCATTGGGCATCTGGTCCAACAACTGTAATGTGTAAAGCTTCGTAACCAGTAGATTTTGGTTGTGAGATCCAATCTCGTAAACGAGCTGGGTTGGGTCTAAAATTATCGGTTACAATCGAGTATATTTTCCAAGCATCGTGTTTTTCATCTTCGGAAATTGGGCTAAATATTATTCGAATGGCATATTTATCAAAAACTTCATCAAAAGTAACATTCTGTTTTAGCATTTTTCTTTTGATAGAAAAAATAGACTTAAACCTTCCTTTTATTTCATAATTAAAGTTCTCTTTACTTAAACCATTTTTAATGGATTCTGTAAAACGTTCTAAATAATTTTGTTGTTCTTCTTTACTAGCTTTTACTTTGGCAACAATGCTATTGTAAACTTCTGGTTCTGTGTATTTTAATCCTAAGTCTTCAAGCTCTGTTTTTATGTTATACAAACCAAGTCTGTGTGCTAAAGGTGCATAAATATATAAAGTTTCAGAAGCAATTTTTACTTGTTTATCAGCAGGCATTGCATCCATAGTTTGCATATTATGCAGCCTATCCGCAATTTTTATCAAAATAACTCGTACATCATCATTTAATGTTAAGAGCATTTTTCTGAAATTTTCAGCTTGAATAGAGGCGTTTTGTTCTTTGTTTAAACGCGAAATTTTGGTCAATCCGTTTACAATTCTTGCAATAGTTTCTCCAAATAAATGTTCAATATCTTCAACAGTATATTCTGTATCTTCTACAACATCATGCAATAAGGCAGCAGCAATTGATACTGCTCCCAAACCAATTTCCATAGCAACAATTTTAGCTACTGCAATAGGATGAAAAATATAAGGTTCACCCGTTTTTCTGCGTTGCTTGGAATGTGCATCAACAGCAATATCAAAAGCCTTTCTAATCAGTTCTTTATCTTCTTTTGATAAAACTTCATAGGTAATTTTTAGTAGGTCTTTGTATCTACTTGCAATTTCTTTATTTTCTTCTTCTATGGTTGCTGTATATGCCATAAACTGCGCTGTTGGGTTCTTGTTAAATGTAAAGTGAAGTTAGTAATTACAATTTTAACGAGCAAGAATTACTGTTTTTAATTTTGATAAAAAAGACATAAATTTCACGAATTTTCACGGATTTTTGCAGAAAAAAAGACACGAATTGCCCGAATTACACAAAACTAAATTTTTATTTGAGTAGAAATCTGTGCCTATTCATAAAATCTGTGTCAAAATATTTTAGATCAATTCGTGTTTTAAGATTTTTCTAAATTTTCAATTCTTTCCAACAATGTTGGATGAGAATAATGCATAAAAACATACGCAGGATGAGGAGTTAAATTACTCAAACTGTTTTTTGATAATTTTTTAAGTGATGTAATTAAAGGTCTTGCTTCAAAGGTTTCTTTGGCAAAATTATCTGCTTGATACTCAAATTTACGAGACATATAATTCATGAATAACCCTGTAATTTCAGAAATTGGCGAATACAAGATTCCGAAGGCAATTAAGCCAATATGGAAGCTTGGAATGGAAACTCCCAAAGCTTCTGATAACAAAGATGAATTTATAAATAGGGATAAAATAAACAACGTTAAACCTGTGAGTAGGATAGAGGAAGCTAAATTAAAAATGATATGTTTTCTCTTGTAATGACCAACTTCGTGCGCTAAAACAGCTACAATTTCATCGGTTTCTAAATCGTTGATTAGTGTATCAAACAATGTAATTCTTTTTTGCGAACCAAAACCAGAAAAATACGCATTTGCTTTTGTAGAACGTTTTGAACCATCAATCACAAAAATATTATTCAATGTAAAACCCACTTTTTGAGCGTAATTTTCGATAGCAGTTTTTAATTCGCCATTTACTAAAGGAGTCTGTTTGTTGAATAATGGCACAATTAGTTTTGCATAGAACATATTCATAATCAACGAAAAAACAGCAACTACAATCCAAGCATAGATCCAAAAATCTTTTCCTGCAAATTGATAAAACCAGATGATTAATGCTAAAATTCCTCCACCTAAAAGAATGCTCATCAACCAACCTTTTATTTTATCGAACCAAAAAAGCTTTTTTGTAGTTTTATTAAATCCGAACTTTTCTTCAATAACAAACGTTTTGTAATATGAAAAAGGTGTTGTTAAAATATCTGAACCTAACATAATAACTCCGAAGAAAATCAACGCCACTAAAATAGGATTGTCTGTAAAACTTCTTGCAAAATCGTCTACATATTTAAAACCATCAGCAAAGAAAAAAACTAATGTTAACAAAACTGAAAATGTAGAAGTTAAGTTCGAAAATTTATTATTTGTTTTTTTGTAAGCCTGCGATTTCTTGTATTCAACTTCATCATAAACATCGGCTAATTTTGCTGGAATTTTATCATCAAAATGCTTTGCATTTAAAGTGTCTAAAACTTTATCAATAATAAAACTGATAATGATGATTGAAATTAAAATAATAAAAAGTGTGGTTGGTTGCATTTTTAGAGAGATTATTTATATTCGATTTTTTTAATATTTGGCTGTTAGTTTTTTTGTTATTATTTTGAGCTCAGAAGAAGTAAATATCGGCTCAAAATAATTTATATAATCGTTTAACTCTCCTAATAATTTTACTTTAACAAACTTAAATTTAATAGAAGGCTTTTCATTAATCATAACAATTACGTTTCTTATTGGGATTCTTTTTTCTCCCCAATGATGATTTTTTAGAGTTATATTTTCTGAAATATAAATAAAGAGCGCAAAGTTAAACCTTTCAATTTGTTCTACAGGAGATTTTAAATTAGTTGAATTTATTGAAAAGTTATTCCAGTTTTTTGTTTCTATTATGAAAATTCCTGCTTTTGAAATTAAAAGATGGTCAATTTGAATGGAATGAATTCTTTCATTCTTTTTTTTATAATAAATAGGTTTAGGAAACTTTAAATTGAAATCATTAATTAAAACAAAATCATCTGATAATTTTGCAATCTCTTTTGTAACTAAATTTTCTCCAATTGCACCTGAGATTAGATTTTTTAAATTTTTTACAATAGTTCGAGTATTTTCTAATTTTTCAATTTTAGGTTTTGCTATTCTTTCTATTAATCCTTTTCTATTTTTTTTATATTCATTTATAAAAAGTTCATCATTTGTTATTTTTTTTGAAATTTTTATTATTGAATTTTTTATAAGTTCAGACTTATTATTGATAAAATAGTTCAAACGATTTTTAATAAAATAAACCTTTAAACTTGAAGTAAAAGCAATAATGAAATTTTGATTTTTATCTTTTTCAATTAAATTGATTTTTTGCTGTAAAAAAATAATCTGATTATTTATCTTTTCAGTCTCAATTTTAATTTGTTCATTCTTTTCATATATTTTACTTTTTAAATTAATGGAAGTTTCTATAAAATCTACTTTTAATTTTTTGCTGACGTTATTAAATATTTCAAGTTTTTCGGAATTATAATTTAATAAAAATTCGTTAATCTCTTTAACAGATTTAAATCTAGAAATCTTTCGACGTTTCAATTCAAATTTTAAGGATTTTAGCGATTCTATTGTTCCAATTATTATTGCCATTAATTAAAATTCAGATAATTTAAATAAACTTTTAAATATTTAAAAACATATATAAATTTCGTTTTGTTTTATAAAGTTAATTCAAGGTAGATTTTTACATCATTATTTAAAGTAAATTGATATAGAAACTAATTTATAAAGTCTTTAGCAAGATTTTAAAAGATTACGACTTCTTCATTTTATGCGCATACATTGCTGCACCAATAATGCCAGCATTGTTTTTAAACTCAGCAACTTTTACTTTTACATCAGCATTTAAAAATTCCTTAAAACCATCGAATCTTTTGCTAATGCCACCACCTATAATAATTAAACTTGGGGAGAATACAATTTTGGTGTAATTTAATAATTCATCAAATCGTAAAGCCCATTTTTTTAACGTTAATCCTTCTTTTTTTCTCACAGAATCTGCTGTATAATATTCAATAATTTTTCCATCTGAATGCAGCATTTTGCCCAATTCCAAATTAGGGATTAATTGTCCATTAAAAAACAAACCAGAGCCAATACCTGTACCAATGGTAATTACAATAACAACACCTTTTTCTTTTTTACCAGCACCTAAACTAACTTCTGCCAAACCAGCTAAATCAGCATCATTACTCACATAAAAAGGAAGTTTACATTCCTTTCTAAAAAGTTTATCAACTTTAACATTTAACCATTTTTCACTTAAATTTCCAGTATGAATACATTTGCCATCTACAAGTGTTGTTGGAAAACTACAACCCACAGCTTTCTTCCAATCGAAATGTTTCACCATTTCCTTCACCACTTTTGCTACAGCTTCTGGGGTAGCTGGTTTTGGAGTAGGAATTCTGTGTCTTTCAGATAATAATTCACCCGTTTTTGTATCTACAATTGCAGCTTTAATACCTGTACCACCAATATCTATTCCTAATATTTTCATTTTTATTGTGCTATAAATTATATTTTCTGCTACGAATTCACGATTTTTTTATCTAAAAATAAATTTTTTATTGATTTCAAATTTAGTTAAAATTAAGTGATTTCGAATTTTTCACTTTAGTTTCTTATACTTATCAGCCACGAATTCTCGAATTTTATTTAAATACATTTATTAACCTTCGTATTTCACAAAGCAGACTTTTAGTCTGCAAAAATTTGATGAACTTTACGTCGATATTGGCTTTTTTTTAATAAGCTAAAAAAAAGAATCCAATTTTAATTTGTGGCAATTATTTTTTAAAATTTCGTTGTCTTTTTGCTTCAAAAATTACGATAGCAGCAGCTACAGAAACATTCATAGAATCTATTTTGCCTTGCATAGGTATGTTGATGTTTTGCGTTGCTTTTTCTCGCCAAATTTCAGACAAACCTGTGGCTTCTGTTCCAACTACGATTGCAGTTGGTTTTTTATAATTTTCTTGATGATATTCGTTAGAATTCTGCAAAGTAGTTGCAAAAATATCGATATTATTTTCTTGTAAAAAAGCTATAATTTCTGCTGATGAACCAACCCCAATTTGATTGGTAAAAATACAGCCAACACTAGAACGTATGATGTTTGAATTATACAAATCGCTTTTAGGGTCTGCAATAAAAACAGCATCAATATTGGCAGCATCTGCAGTTCTTAACAAAGCACCAATATTACCAGGTTTTTCAATGCCTTCAGCAACTAAAATTAGCGGATTTTCGTCTTTAAAAACAATATTTTTTAAGGAGAAATCTTTCCCTTTTACAACTCCAATAATACCTTCTGTAGAGGCTCTATAAGCTAATTTTTGATACACTTCTTTAGAAATTATAGTTCTATTGATGTTTTGATTAAAGAGGTGTAAAACTTCATCTTCAGAAATAAAACTTTCTAAAAATAGTACATCTTCAAATTCGTAATTAGCAGCGATTGCTAAAGAAATTTCTCTTTTGCCTTCTACTAAAAATAGACCTTGTTTTTTGCGTTCACGAGATTTTTCTTGAATCTTCAGTAAATTTTTGATGTAAGAATTCTGAATGCTTGTAATTTCTTTCATTAGTACAAAGATACCTAAATGTATGGATTTTGTGAATTTGATTGTATAAAAAAAAACTCTTCAATTAGCATTAATTGAAGAGCTTTTTTATATAAATAGGTTTGTAATTTATTTTACATCCATCAATTCAACATCAAAAATAAGTGTTGCATTTGGTGGAATTACTCCTCCAGCTCCAGCTGCACCATATGCTAAATCAGATGGAATTACAAAACGAGCTTTATCACCCACTTGTAATAATTGAATTCCTTCATCCCAACCAGAAATTACTTGACCAACACCAACATTAAAATCGATTGGTTGTTTTCTTTTGTATGATGAATCAAAAACAGTTCCATCTAACAATTGTCCTTTATAATGTACAGAAACTCCAGCACCTTTTGTTGCTTTTTTTCCATCACCTTTTTGTAAAACTTTATAACGTAAACCACTTGCAGTTTCATCATAACCAGCAGCAACAGAATCCAACAATTCTTTTTGTTTTGCTTTTTCTTCTGCTTCACGTTTTTCTCTTGAACCTTCAAAAGTTCTAAAAGCTTCTACAGCGTTAAATTCTTCAGCAGCATCACCAACTCTAATAATTTCTAAAGACTTTAACTCATCACCTTGAGCAACAGCATCCACAATATCTTGCCCTTCAATTACAGATCCAAAAACGGTATGTTTACCATCTAACCATGGAGTAGGAACGTGGGTAATATAAAATTGACTTCCGTTTGTTGCTGGTCCAGAATTAGCCATTGCTAATTTTCCTGGAGCATCATGTTTTAAATTTGGATGAAATTCATCATCAAATTTATAACCTGGATTTCCTGTTCCTGTTCCAAGTGGACAACCACCTTGAATCATAAAATCTGGAATTACTCTATGAAATTTTAAACCATCATAATAAGGCGTTCCTTGTTCTTTTACTGCGTTTTCTAAATTACCTTCTGCTAAAGCAACAAAGTTACCAACAGTTCCAGGTGTTTTTTCGTGTTCTAATTGTACTAAAATATCACCTTTTGTAGTAGTGAATTTTGCGTAAATTCCGTTGTTCATAATTTTAATTTAATATTTAAAAAATAGACTTCGACAAGCTCAGTCTGACATTTCGATTTTTAATTTTTTTTATAATTGAGTTTACTAAACTTATTTCTTTGCATTTAAGATGGATAATCCATAAGACAATCCAATATTGATGTTTGATGAATTTACATTTCCATAAGGAGACCACATCTGTCCTCCAGAAGCATGGAAAGTTAAATCATCTGTTACGTGATAATTTAAACCAATTGTTGGTCTTACTAAAACACCTTCTCCAGAATCAACTCCACCACCACCAGCAACACCACCTGCAGCTTCTACAAATAATGAAAAATTATCGTTTAAAAACTTATTTGATTTTACACCTAACCCAAAAATTCCATGAGCATAACCACCTGCACCACCTAAATAAGCAAATGAAGCTTCACCAGCTACATAAAAACGTTTGTTGATATCATAATTTATTTTTACGGCTAATAGTTGTAAGTCATTATCAGGTTTATCAAGAATGGCAACATCAAAATACGTTTGATTTTGAAAACCTATTTGAACACCTTGAGTTTTTATTTGTTTGATTTTTTCTGATGAAAAAGGGTCTTTTGTTCCTCCACTTAAACCATAATATTTTAAGCTAAAACCAGCTGTATAGGCTTCAAAAGTTCCACCAACTGATCTGTGATACCCTCCATGAAGACTTACACCAATTTTTTCGGTAATTTTAACATCAGCACCTAAACTTGGGTACATTGTTAAACCACCTTCAGGAAAAATTCTACCTCCAGCTGCACCAAGTCCCATTTTAGCGAAAAAGTTTACATATTCTGTTTCTATAAAGTTTTTACCAATTCCGATAAAAACATCCATAAAACCAGCTCTTAAACCACCATACATAGCATCTACATGTGCATAAGCAAAAGTGTTTTTTGTTAAATATCGTTGATATTCAAAACCAATAAGGCTTAATGTTTGTGTAATAGGAGTTGTGTTGTTAAAGTTTCCAATTCCATCATTTCTGGTATCACCAATAGGAAAAAGATAATCGAAAGTTATTTGTTGAACACTTTTTACTGCTGGTTTTTGCCAAAATTCATCTTCAGAATTATTGTTTACTTCAAATTTTTCTGCTGCATCTTTATAGGAAGCAGCTCTGATGGTCGTTGGTATTTCTACAAAGAAAGAAATATTATCTCCTTTTTGAACTCCTGTAAAGAAATTTACGTAACCATATTGAATACCAAAAGCAAACTCATCAGTTTTATATTGTAAACCAGCATTTGGATATATAATTCCACCTCCATTTACCAAACTTCTAAAACCACCTCCACCACCAAAATGGATGTTGGCATCAAAATATAAATTTTTATACAGTTGTTTATTGACTCCTAAATTAATACCTAAGGTAAATAAACCTCCTTGATCTCCATAAACAGCACCGTGAAAACCAGCACCTGTATACAACCAATCATTTAAGGGAATGTTGTAATTTAAGCCAAATAAACCCATGGTTGGGTCTAGTTGATAGGTACTTCCATCTCCATATGTATAAGTTCTATCTGGTTGATCTATTAAAATATAATTTAAGCGGATACTATTTTTTAATTCTTTCCCTTTTAAATTATCTAGATTAAACTCTTGAGAAAAGCTATTGTAGCTTAAAAGAACAACTAATAAAAATAGAATTTTCTTCATCAAATTATTTTTTAAATTCACTTGTAAAATGCAATTTTACAGAAGGATATTTACTCTGTGTCATTTGAATTGTAAAAGCTGAATCTGCCAAAAACACCAATTGACCTTGTTTATCTTTTGCTAAATAACGTTGTTTTACACGTTTAAACTCTTTGAATTCATCGTTTTTTTTGTCTTGTGGTTCTACCCAACAAGCTTTGTGAACGCTTAAATTTTCGTAGGTACATTTTGCGCCATATTCGTGCTCTAATCTATATTGAATAACTTCAAATTGTAAAGCACCAACAGTACCAATTACTCTTCGTCCATTCATTTCTAGAATAAATAATTGAGCAACACCTTCATCCATCAACTGATCTAAACCTTTGTATAGTTGTTTAGATTTCATTGGGTCTGCATTATTTACATACCTAAAATGTTCTGGAGAAAAACTTGGAATTCCTCTAAAGTTTAAATCTTCACCTTCAGTAAGTGTATCTCCAATTTTAAAGTTTCCTGTATCGTGAATTCCTACAATATCGCCAGGAAAAGATTCATCTACAATTTCTTTCTTTTCAGCAAAAAATGCATTCGGACTCGAAAACTTAACTTTTTTGCCATTTCTAACATGTAAATATGGCGAATTCCTTTTAAAAGTTCCAGAAACTATTTTTATAAAAGCCAATCTATCTCTGTGTTTAGGATCCATATTTGCATGGATTTTAAACACAAAACCAGTCATTTTTTTCTCTTTAGAATCTACTAAACGTTCCTCAGCTTTTTTAGGTTGAGGAGAAGGAGCAATTTCAATAAAAGCTTCTAGCAATTCTTTAACGCCAAAATTATTTAAAGCAGAACCAAAAAAAACGGGTTGTAATTCTCCTTGTAAATATTCGTCTCTATTAAAATCAGGATAAACCTCACTAATTAATTCAATTTCTTCACGTAAAGTATCTGCTGCTTTTTTACCAACAATTTTATCTAATTCTGGGTTTGATAAATCATCAAACTCAATTCCCTCTGAAATTGTGGTTTTATTATCACCAGAAAAAAGGTTTAATTTCTTTTCCCAAATATTGTAAATCCCTTTAAAATCATATCCCATTCCAATTGGGAAACTCATTGGTGTAACTCGCAAACCTAATTTTTGCTCAACTTCATCTAACAAATCGAAAGCATCTTTTCCTTCTCTATCCAATTTATTGATAAAAACCAACATAGGTATGCTTCTCATTCTACAAACTTCTACTAATTTTTCGGTTTGTGGTTCTACACCTTTTGCAACATCAATTACAACAATAACGCTATCTACAGCAGTTAAAGTTCTAAAAGTATCTTCTGCAAAATCTTTGTGACCAGGAGTATCTAAAATGTTTATTTTTTTGTCTTTGTAAATAAAAGCCAAGACAGATGTTGCTACAGAAATTCCTCTTTGACGCTCAATTTCCATAAAATCGGAAGTTGCGCCTTTTTTAATTTTATTATTTTTTACAGCACCTGCTTCTTGAATGGCGCCACCAAATAATAATAATTTTTCAGTAAGTGTAGTTTTACCAGCATCTGGATGCGAAATGATACCAAATGTTCTTCTACGTGCTATTTCTTTTAAAAAACTCATCTACAAAATTTGAGGTGCAAAGATAGGTTTTATTCTATAAATTTTTAGGTTGATTTCTGTTTGAAAATAAGATGCTTTTTTTGCTGTTTTTTGATGCTGATCAATATTAAAATTGATTTTTTTTTGCCTTAGATAAAAGCTTAAACTAGAAACCTTTTTTATTCTAAAATTTCAACAGTAATTGGAATTTCGTCAACTGGCCAATCATCTTCACCAACTTGTACTTTAGATATTTTTGTCATGGTATCAAAGCCTTCAAAAACTTCTCCAAAAACGGTATGTTGATTATCTAAATGAGGAGCTCCTTTTTTATTTTGAACCACATAAAACTCAAAAGGATTGGATAGTTTATTAGGGTTATTATCCCATTCTCTAGCAGCAGCCAAAGAACCATATTTGTGAATTCTATGTTTTTTAAATTCAGGTTCTATTAAGTAATTTCCATGTCTTGTTCTCTCTTCTATTGTTAAGTAATTATCGGAATTTCCTCCTTGAATTACAAAATTTTTGGCAACTCTATAAATAACAGTGGTATTGAAATATTTGTTTTTTGTAAGGTAAATAAAGCTAGCTCTATGAGCAGGAACATCTTCAAATAAACGAATTTTTATATCGCCAAATTTAGTTTTGATGATTACTTTGGTTTCTGGATTTCGTTTGCCATATTCTAATAAAAATTCCTCGGTATTTGAACTGTTTAGGCTATTCCATTTTTCAGTTTCTTTTGTTTCTAAAGTGTCCTCCTCAATGATATTTTCAGCTTCTTTTGTTTCTAGAGTGTCTTCTTCAATGATATTTTCAGTTTTTGAGATTTCTTGTTTAGGTTTTTCCTTTTTTAGGTTATCCTTTTTTTTGGGAGCATCACATTGATAACAGATTATACAAAGAATTAAAATAAATAATCGAAATAAAAACTTCACTTTTAAATGTATTTTATGAAATCCAAAGATAAATGATCAACATAAAAGAATAGATAAATCTTATGATTTTATAATAATTTTAAGTTTTTATTGCTATTTGATTCCTCTATATTTGCAAATATGGAAGAATTAGTTGTTTTAGTTGATGAAAAAAATAACCAAATAGGTTTAATGCCTAAAATGGAAGCACACGAAAAAGCTGTTTTACACAGAGCATTTTCCGTATTTGTTTTTAATAAAAAAGGAGAATTAATGGTGCAACAAAGAGCAGCCTGTAAATATCATTCGCCTTTATTATGGACAAATACTTGTTGTTCTCACCAAAGAGAAGGAGAGAGTAATGTGGAAGCAGGTAGAAGACGTTTGCAAGAAGAAATGGGCTTTACAACCGATTTAAAAGAAGTTTTTTCTTTTATTTACAAAGCACCTTTTGATAATGGTTTAACAGAACACGAATTTGATTTTGTGTTAGTTGGTAATTTTGAAGACAAGCCAAATATTAATAAAGAGGAAGTTGAAGCGTACAAATGGATGTCTTTGCAAGATGTAAAAAAGGATATTGAAAACAATCCTGAAATTTACACTGAGTGGTTTAAAATAATTTTTGATAAATCTTTTGATAAATTAATAAATGCCTAAAGTTACAGTACATAGAAAAGCACATTTTAATGCAGCTCATAGGTTGTATAGAAAAGATTGGTCTGAAGAAAAAAACTTTGAAGTTTTTAGCAAATGTAGCAATCCTAATTTTCATGGTCATAATTACGAATTGATTGTTTCTTTAACTGGAGAAATTGATAAAGAAACTGGTTATGTATATGACTTAGGTATTTTAAGTTCGTTAATTAAAGCTGAAATTGAAAACAGTTTTGATCATAAAAATTTAAATATTGATGTGGAAGAATTTAAAAATTTGAATCCTACAGCAGAAAATATAGCCGTTGTTATTTACGATAAATTAAGAAAACATATTCCAACTCATTTGGATTTAAAAGTAACTCTTTATGAAACTCCAAGAAATTTTGTGAGTTATGCTGGCGATTTGTAAATTTTATTTGAGCTATTCAGCTAATATAAAATGATACTTTATCATACTTTAATTCTGTCTGTAAGAATAGTAGCTAACAGATTTTTCTAAAAAACTAAAAGTATGATAACTAAAACCATCAAGATTTAAATTTTTCTTAAAGTTGGTACTGTGATCATTCATAACATCAAAAAATAGGCTTTCACTTTTTTCTAAATCATTAAATTTAAAAAAGTAACCCATTTTATCCATTCTTGTAGAAAATACGATGGATGTTTTTATTTTACTGTTATTCTTTAAAACGTGCTCTAAATTTTTCTTAGCGAATTTAAAACTTGTTTGTGGATTCCTGCCATAAGCTTGCACAATTAGCCTATCAGAATATTTAGCAATTAGTTTAATTTCTTCCTGAGAATAATAACCAACATATGCATCTATTTTTATAGAATGACTATTATTTTTAGACAGTTCTTTGAGTTCTTTTAAATTTTCAATAAAAAAATTAAAAGAACCTTCTCTATTGCAAGGAGAAGAGTTTGCCTTTAAATAATTTTCGCAATAATAACCATTATCTCCAGATGCTTTGTTGGACCAATATTCATATTCTAAATTATAAATATCAAACTTTTCATCAGGTTTGTTTCTAGAGTTATTATAAAGGTTTATTGTATTTGTAAAAAAAGAAGCAGATTCTCCAGAAGCACCAATATTTTTAATTTTAAATTCGGTCTTGGCTTTTAATATAAATTCGGCTAAAACATTATTTTTTCTTGGGTCAGATAAAGACCAAATTTTATCAACTTTATTTAAATCATATAAGATTAAAGTTTTAAAATCGTTTCTCATAGCAAAAAGAAGCAATTTATCTTCTTTATTTGGGCTGCCAATAATGTTGCTAAAATTATCTACGTATAAAGTTCTATCATTGCTAAAAATGTTGGAAATTATAAATAAAAAAAATACGAAAAGAATGGTTTTTCTCAATTGTTAATAGGATTATCTGCACATATTACAACACATGTAAAATGTAATTATTCAAGAATAAATTGCATTTTTCATGCCAAAAAAATTAAATTTAACAAATTGAGGAATTCAAGAATAAAAATACTAAAACTTTTAGAGTTTTAGCCTATTTCAAACTTAAATTTGCATAAAAATTATATAATTTTATTCATTAAAATATTTTTACCTTTTTCTTTCAGATTCACTTATATCTTTTCCTGACTATTTTTCTGTACCAAGTAATTTTTTTTAAAAATAGGCTTAATTTTGGGTGATCATTTTATTAAAAAAAAGTAATTTTATATTTTTATTGCGCTGATTTTAAGAAGAATAGATTCTTTTTAGCCAATAAAAAAGTTCAAGATATATTCTTGAACTTTTTTTAAATATTTTTATTTTTATTGTAAAATCTACAAAGGTTTTCTACCTGTAATTAGATTATATAAAATACTAATAATTGCGATTACTAATAAAATATGAATTAAATTTCCAGTAGCCATTCCTGCTATTACTCCTAAAAAGCCTAATAACCATACAACTATACAAATAACTGCTACTAACCATAATATACTTCTCATAATTTCTGTTTTTTTAGTTCGTCGTAAAAATATGCACAATATGAAACTGAAATTAACGCTATCCATTTAAATATTATCTTTGATACCTAAAATTTTATATAATGAAAGTAATTGCAATGATTCCAGCAAGATATAGTGCTTCACGTTTTCCTGGTAAATTGATGAAAGATTTGGGTGGCAAACCAGTAATTGTAAGAACTTACGAAGCTACCTTAAAAACTAATTTATTTGATGATGTTTATGTAGTTACAGATTCTGATATTATTTTTGAAACCATACAAAAAGCAGGTGGAAACGTAATAATGAGTATAAAAGAACACGAATGTGGTTCTGATAGAATTGCAGAAGCTGTGCAAAATATTGATGCAGATATTGTAATTAATGTGCAAGGAGATGAACCTTTTATAGATACCGTTTCTTTAACAAAATTAGTAGCAGTTTTTAAAGCTGATGAAAAAAAAGAAATTGATTTAGCTTCCTTAAAAGTTCAAATTACGAACCAAGAAGATATCGAGAATCCTAATAATGTAAAAGTAATTACAGATGTAAATAATTTAGCAATTTACTTTTCTAGAAGCGTAATTCCTTATCATAGAGATAAAGAAATTGCCGTAAAATATTATAAACATAAAGGTGTTTATGCCTTTAGAAAACAAGCGTTGTTAGATTTTTATACAACACCAATTACACCCTTGGAAGCTGCCGAAAAAATTGAAGCAATTCGTTATCAAGAAATTGGCAAAAAAATAAAAATGGTAGAAACAGATGTGGAAGCTGTTGGAATTGATACACCAAAAGATTTAGAAAAAGCAATTCAATATTTAAAAAATGTATAAAAATATAAAAGTAATTGCGTTTGATGCTGATGATACTTTATGGGTAAACGAAACCTATTTTAGAGAAGCAGAAAATGAATTTGCAGAACTATTATCAAAATACGAAACCAAAAATAAAATAGATCAAGAACTTTTTAAAACCGAAATAAAAAATTTAACGCATTATGGCTATGGAGTAAAAGGTTTTATCTTGTCGATGATTGAGTGTGCTTTGGAACTATCTAATTTCCAAATTCAGCAAAAAACAATTGAAGCTATTTTAAACATTGGTAAAAATATGCTTGATAAACCCATAGAATTATTGGTGGGCATTGAGGATGTTTTAGATAATCTACAAGGTAAATACAAATTAATTGTTGCTACAAAAGGAGATTTGTTAGATCAGGAACGCAAATTAGAAAAATCGAACTTGCTCAAATACTTTCATCATATAGAAGTTATGAGTGATAAAAAAGAGAAAGATTATCTTAAATTGATACAGCATTTAGATATTGATCCTTCACAATTTTTAATGATTGGGAATTCTTTAAAATCGGATGTTTTACCATTGATAAAAATAGGAGCAGCTGCAATTCATGTTCCATTCCATACAACTTGGGTACATGAAGAAGTTTCTGAACAAGAATCAGGAAAAGCAACTTATAAAACAGTTTCAAATATCAAAGATGTTTTAACGCTCTTTTAAATAAATACCCTAACTTTGCAGCACTTAAAGAATAAGAAATTATGGCAAATATTAAGAATTTAAAAAAAGATATTAATTACGTTTTAGGTGATGTTATTGAATATACTTTAGATGTATCAACCTTAAAAAACGAGCAAAAAAAAGGAGACCAAATTGTAGATGAAGCTATTGAAACTTTTGATGGTTTAATTGCAAAAGTAAACGCAAAAAATGTTGAAAACAAAAAGGCGCATTACAAAGCAATTAATCAAGAGTTAGAAACGAAAGCTAAAGCTTTGGTTGAAAAAGTAAACAGCTTATAAATTTAACAATTTGTAAACAAAAATTTAAGACCAACATTTAAGATATATGTTGGTTTTTTTATTATATTTGGTAAAGTAATAAAAAACAGGAAATTACGTTTAGATAGTAACATTAAATTTTTAAAAATGGCTAGAGCAATGTTTGAGTACACCAAGATAATTTTGAAAAAAGTAAGTTTTAATTCAGAATTGTTTTGTAGAGAATTAGAGAAATCTTTACAAAGATTATTGCCTTTTGAAATTCAAGAATTAACAATTTGGCTAAAACAATTTACAGCAAATAAACCAGAGCTATTTGTCTGTTTAAATCTCATAAAATCATAAAAAAAAGGAGCTAAAATAGCTCCTTTTTTTTATGATTTTAATCTTTTGAATCTGATCGTTTTTTTCGATACTTTTTCATTAATTTTCTAGCAAAATCCATTTCAGAAATTTGTAGCTTTATTATTTTTTTAGCTGATAAAATTCCTTCCATTTTAATAATAAAGTTTTTTTGAGATTCATACAATTGCTTGTCTGTAAGAAGTTTTAAAGCTATCAATTTTTTTGCATCGGCTTCATTTAAACTGTCAATTTCTTCAGTACTTTTAATGGATTGTCTTAGAACTGATTTGTAATTAATTCGTAAATCATTTTGTTCTTTATCAAACTTATTATAAATAGGCCAAAATTTTTGAGCTTCTTCAGTTGTTAAACTCAATTGTTCTGTTAAGTAAGCAACCTTTAAAGCCTTTATTTTTTCTCTACTTTCCTCTCTAGTTTGGGCATTTATAGCCAGTACGTAAAAAAGAGAAATGCTTATAAAAAGGATTATTTTTTTCATGATATATACTTTTAATTCAATTCATTTAATAAAGATGTATTGTCTATTGAGTTTATATAGTCCTCAATGCTTTCATCTTTAATTTCAGTAAATAAAAATTCGTTTTCTTCTAAAATATCATCTTCGTAAACTGTCGAAATATCAGTAGAATGAATTGTGTTTGTATCTAGCCAATATTCAATATCACTATTAGAAAGTGAATCTAATGTTAGTTCATCAATGGTGTTAAAAACAAAAGCATTTAAACCAATAAATAAGATGATAGATGCAGCTGCTGCAATTGGAATCAATTTAAAAATACGTTCTTTAAAAGAAATAACTTTTGTTTCTTTTTCTTCGGATGAAATTCTTTGTAAAATGTTATTTTCTAAATCATCAAAATAATTTTCTGGTACTTTAAATGCACTTTTGTTGCCAAAATTTTCTTCAGCAAGTTTTGTTAGAATGCTATCTTCTAAAGTATCAAAATAATTGGTTGGTGCAGAAAAACCAGTTTTTTTGCCAACTTTATTGTTGATGTATTCAACGCTATTTTTTAGTTCATTTTCCATTGTTATTTAGACCTTTAAAATGCAAAAAGGTTTAATCTGTTTTTGTTTTTATATATTTTTCTATTTTCTTAACTGCATGAAAATAAGACGCTTTTAATGCACCAACAGAGGTTTCTAAAATTTCTGATATTTGCCCATATTTTAATTCCTCAAAATATTTCATATTAAAAACAAGCTGTTGTTTTACAGGTAAAGTAGCAATTGCTTTTTGTAAAATAAGTTGAATTTCATCACCAGAAAAATGCACATCACTTTCTAAAGTACTTGCCAATTGTTCATGATAATCAGAAATATCTACATTTCTTTCTTTGGCTCTCTTATTAATAAAAGTAATAGATTCGTTAGTGGCAATTCTATACATCCAAGAATACAATTTACTTTCTCTATTAAATTTATTGATATTTCTAAAAATTTTAACGAAAGTATTTTGTAATACATCATCTGCATCATCATGTACCAATACAATTTTACGAATATGCCAATACAAACGTTGTTTGTATTGCGTTATTAAAACACCAAAAGCTTTGTCTCTGGTTTTAGGATTCTGTAGTTGTTCTACTAATGTAATTTCGTCTATCAAAAACCATTTTTATAATTAGACAGAAAAATAGAAAAAAGGTTTAATTAAGAGATTTAATTTTTGCCTCTAGTTCTAGAGTAACCAAATAAACGTTTTTGTTTAATGGTTTCTGCAATACCTTCTGGTAACATTTCTTCCCAACCTTTTTCACCATCCATAATCATTTTTAAAACGGTTCTAGAAAAAATATCCAAACTATTTTTATCAAAATCTTTAATATCTACAAGTCTACCATTATTATTAAAAAACTTATACAATTCCTTAACTCTTGGGTGTACTTTTAAGTTGGTGCTGTTTATGTATTCATCAGCTTCTTGATCATGATAAGGATACATATAAACTTTTAAATCTCTGTGGAATAATTTACCAAAGGCTTCTAAAATACCACCACTTAAATCTCGATAGTATTTTTCTTCAAAAATTTGAATTAAATTGTAAACGCCCATAGCCAAAGCCATTCTTTCTTTGGTGAATTCGCTAAAATACTCTACCAATTTATAATATTGTTGAAAGCTGGTAATCATTACATTTTGTCCTAAAGAACATAGTAATTCTGCTCTGTCTAAAAAGTCTCTTTCATTAATTTTACCCTCTGCAGTTAAATTACTTAACGTAATTTCAAAAATAACTTGTGTTTTTTCCTCCTTTACTTTTGTTTCGTTTAAAAACATTTTTTTGGATTGTTCAAACATATCCATGTTTACTTTTGTAACAGGCCTAAAACTGCCACGTAAAGCTAAAATGTTTTTTTTGTAAAGTACTTGAGCAGGTAATAAGTTGTTTCCATCAGGTCCAAACATAACTGCGTTTGTCATGCCGTTTTTAAGGAGTTGTAAACTCATCAATCTGTTATCAACATACATAAAACGTGGCCCAGAGAAATTAATCATATCAATTTCTAGCTGATGATTTCCTAAGTTATCGTAAAAAGATTTTACCAATTCTTTAGGGTTATCATTTAAATAAAAAGCACCATAAATTAAGTTTACACCCAAAATACCAAGCGTTTCCTGTTGCAAACGAGCATCTGTTTCTTTAAAACGTAAGTGCAAAACAATTTCATTATAACCTTCTAAAGGATCTAATTGAAAACGAATTCCAACCCAACCATGGCCTTTAAATTTTCTTGCAAAATCGATTGTTGTAACTGTATTTGCGTAACTAAAAAATAATTTATCAGGATGTTTTTGTCTGCTTAACCTGTCTTCAATCAAGTCAATTTCATGACGTAACATGGTTTGCAAACGAGGTTGAGTTACATAACGTTTGTCTTCTTCCATTCCATAAATGGCGTCAGAGAAATCTTTATCATAAGCACTCATTGCTTTTGCAATAGTTCCAGAAGCAGCTCCAGATCTAAAGAAATTACGCGCAGTTTCTTGTCCTGCTCCAATTTCTGCAAAAGTTCCGTAAATATCTGTGTTTAAATTTATTCTTAATGCTTTACTTTTAGTAGTGGGTACACTACTAATTTCTTGATCTCCTCTTAAAGAAATTGCCATGTATGGATTTTTAATTTCGTAAACAAATGTACTAAATTAGAACGCTACCAGTCAATTTTTATCTTATTTTTGTTGCAATGAATACTGATAAAAAACTGTTAACGATTACTTTTTTAGGAACAGGAACCTCACAAGGCATTCCAATGATTGCTAGTAAAGATCCTGTTTGTTTGTCAAAAGACATAAAAGACAAACGTTTAAGATCTTCTATTTTAATTTCTTGGGACGATGTAACATACACCATAGATTGTGGCCCAGATTTTAGACAGCAAATGTTACGTGAAAATGTAGCGCTAATAAATGGCGTTTTTTTTACGCACGAACATTCAGATCACACAGCTGGGATTGACGATTTAAGACCTTATTGCTACAAAATAGGAGAGATGCCTATTTATCTAAATCAAAGAACTTTAGTTAGTTTGGAAAAACGATTTGAATATATTTTTTGCAAAGAAAATAGATATTCAGGAGCGCCAAGTGTGTGCCCAAATATTGTAGATGAAAACGCTTTTTACGTGGATGATTTAAAGGTAACTCCTATAGAAGTTATGCACGGAAATTTGCCAGTTACAGGCTATAGATTTCAAGATTTTGCGTATTTAACAGATGTTAAAAGTATTGAGAGTTCAGAAAAAGACAAGCTTAAAAATTTAGATGTTTTGGTTGTAAATGCTTTAAGAATTGAAGAACATCCCACGCATTTTAATTTACAAGAAGCCTTAAATTTTATAGAAGAATTGCAGCCTAAAAAAGCATATTTTACGCATATAAGCCATAAATTAGGTTTTCATGAACAGGTTACTAAAAATTTACCAAAAAATGTTTTTTTAGCTTTTGATGGTTTAAAAATTATTGTATAGATTTTTATAATTTGATATTTAGTGTATATTTGTCTACAAAGCTATTATTTACAGCTATTTAGTGAAACCTAAAAAGTGTAAATAGCACTACCAATCTAACAAATATAAAATGACAAAAAATTCCGAAGAAAATAATGAACCAGCTTCTAACCAGCAAGTTGATTCTAGAATTGCAGCAGTAAGAGACCTGATATTTGGAGAAAATATCCAAAAATACGATTCTGAAATTGCAGATGTTTACGATAAAATAAACATACTTCAAGAAAAAAATGCCAAAGCATTAGCTGATGCAGTAGCCAATATCGAAAATAAACTAGCTGATTTAGAAAGTTTAGTAGATCATAGGTTTCAAGATATGACCGATGATTTAGATAAAAAATTGGCAGATTTAGATGATGAAAAAGCTGACAGAAGAAAATTAGGAAAAGCTTTAGAGAAAATTGCACAGATGTTGCAAGAATAAATGGAAAACCTACCTGTAGATCATAAAAAAGAAAATCGATTTGAACTACTAAAAGAACTTTTATTAACAGAAGACAGAAAAGAATTTGAATCTTTAAGAAATGAATTTTTAAAGAAAGAGGATTTTAAAAATGAGGTTAAACCTGTTATAGATAACAAAATTGACGATTTAAAAGATAATTTTTCTGATTATTTTGGCGATCAAGTTACGCAAGCTATAAAAGTTCAAATTAGAGAATCTCAAGACGAAGTCGTAGAAGCTCTTTACCCAATTATGGGTAAATTGATTCAGAAATTTATTGTCGCAGAAATTACAAAACTTTCAGATACCATTAATAAAACTATCAACGATAAATTCTCATTAAAACATATTTTAAAAAGATTATTTAAAGGAAAAAAAACAGATGCAGAAGATGTTTTACAAACCGTTTTTGCAGCAACCATAGAAGAAGTTTTTGTGATTGAAGAAAACTCAGGTTTGTTAATTGGTAGTTATTCAAGAGGTAATATTGCAGATAAAGACATGATTTCTGGAATGTTAACCGCAATTAAATCTTTTGCTGAAGATGCCTTTTCTAAGCAAGGTCAAGATTTAGAAGATATTAAATTTGAAACTTTTCAGTTATCCATGTATAACTTTAAATCGATATATATTGCCACTGCAACTTCTGGCGTTATTACTTCTGAATTCAAAGAAGAATTGTCAGACAACTTAAACACTTTAGCAGAAAAAATTTTACGAGATAGAACTTATTTATCAGATGAAATAAGGCTAAATGCTTTAATCGAAAACATTTTAATAAAAGCCCCAGCATAAAACTCTTTTCAATATGATTGCAAAAAAAGTACTTCTTGTTGGTAATTTTGGTGTTGGTAAAACATCTTTAATAAGGCAATTTGTTTTAAACGAATTTTCTGAAGATTATATTAGTACCATTGGAGTTCGAGTAAGTACAAAAATTGTAAGTTTAAATGGTGAGCAAATTAAACTGTTAATTTGGGATGTTGCTGGTACAAAAGATGATGAAAAAGTACCAAAAGCTTATTTTTTAGGAGCCAGTGCTGCTATGTATGTGTTCGATTTAAATAGAGAGGAAACCTATTTAAATTTAAAAAATCAATTGGAAGTCGTTAAACAATTATCGGGTTTAAAAGAAATTTTAGTAGTTGGTAATAAAAAAGATTTGTTAACAGCTAACGAAATAGATCAAGTTAAAAAAATAATTGAAATTCCTGTAGATTTAATTACCAGTGCAAAAGAAAACGAAAATGTAGAAGATGCTTTTACAATTCTTGCCAAACAATCTCTAAAATAAAACTTTTGACGCCAGCTAAAATTGAAAATGTTTTTTTAGAAGTAATTACCAACCAACAAGGTATTATTAAAAACATACTTGCTGGTAAATTTGCTATTGAAGAGTTTGTTGTTGATACTTCAATTTTTGAAACTTGCCCATTTTTATTCGGAACTTTAGAGTTGCTTCCAGAAAAAGAGTCTTTTTTGATGGAAGGAATGGTGATCACTTCAAAAAATAAAGAATACAATACAGATGTAGAATTGTTTAAAGATGGTGAAGAAATTACAATTTTACTACATAATAGAACAAGTGTTTATAAAGTTATTACTGAGTTAAATCAAAATAGGAATGATTTATTTTTTATGAAAAGAGAAATTTCAGAGAAAAATAAAGAGTTGGCTATTTTAAGAAAAGCATCAGACAAAGCAAACGAAGAAAAGTCACGTTTTTTGGCAATTATGAGTCATGAAGTTCGGAATCCTTTAAACACCATTTTAGGATATACCAACATGATTGCTGAAGAAAATTTGAGCGATAAAGTTAGAGAATATGTGAGCTATTTAGCGTTTTCTGGTAAAAACTTAAAAGTTATTGTAGATGATATTTTAGATTTATCCAGAATTGAAGCTGGTAAATTAGAGTTGGCTTTAGAGGAAATTAACGTGAATAAAATTGTACAAAGTAATTTTATCAATTTTAAAAATCAGCATACAAACGATTTTGTTGCTTTAGAAATTTCTACTTCAACTAAAATTCCAGCAACTTTAATAGGAGATGGAGTTAGAGTGAATCAAATTTTGGCGAATTTGATGAATAATGCACTTAAATTTACCAAAGAAGGTAAAGTTTCTGTTCAAACAGAAATTATATCAGAAAATGAAAAATCAGCTGAAATTAGATTCAAAATTACAGACACAGGCAGAGGAATGACTGATGAACAAACTGCAAAGATTTTTGAGGAATATAGGCAAACAGAATTAGATGATAACCGAGTTTTTGGGGGTGCAGGTTTAGGGTTATCAATTGTAAAACGTTTGGTGGGTGCTATGAATGGCTCTATAACTGTAGCAAGTAAATTGAATGTGGGCACAACTTTTTATGTGGAAATTCCGTTTAAAAAGGTTCTAAATACAGTTAAGAAGCCAATTACTGAAGTTGAAAAATCAACCAAAAAAAGTTTACAAGGAAAACGAATTTTATTGGCAGATGATGATTTGTTGAATCAAAAAATAACTTCACATATTTTAAATAAAGAAGAAGTAATTATAACTGTTGCAAAAAATGGCTTAGAAGCCTTAGAAATATTAAACGTACAAGATTTTGATCTTGCTATTTTAGATATTAACATGCCAGAAATAACAGGAGATACTTTAATTCAACAAAAAGCAACTTTTAAGAAAAACAATCAAATCCCGTTTTTAGCTTTAACAGGAAATGCCACACAAGAACACAAAGAAAATTATTTAAAAATTGGTTTTACAGATGTTATTTTTAAACCTTATAAGTTTGATGAATTGATTGGGAAAATTGAAGGGTGTTTGTAGGTGGTTTTGCTAACGTTTGTGTATAAGAAAAGTTATGTATTTTAAGTAATAAAGTTACTAAATAAAACACGGACCAAGAAAATCCTTGAGGATTTTCGTAAGTAAGCTTTTACCAGTATTTTTTTTATACTTTTTTGCAACTGGCTTTAGTTATTTCGTTCGTTTTATTTTTAATGGATATTGTCGAGTATCAAAAACATCAGCGATTT
This sequence comes from Polaribacter sp. Hel_I_88, assembly GCF_000687935.1. Lineage (NCBI taxonomy): Bacteria > Pseudomonadati > Bacteroidota > Flavobacteriia > Flavobacteriales > Flavobacteriaceae > Polaribacter > Polaribacter sp. Hel_I_88. Next base: position 3,046,901 of record NZ_JHZZ01000001.1, read on the forward strand.
TAATAAGTCCATTTTCAATATCTACTGAATAGATTATGTTATAGTTTGTATAAATTATATATCTGTACTCAGTTTTTCGTTCTTTAAGTAATTGCTCTTCTTGACCAATAAAAGATAAGTTTATTAATTTTTTTGGTTCATTAATGATTCCTTTAGTGATTTTTTTTGCTAATCTCTCGTTAACTTCTTTTTTATAATATTCGTAAATTTTGTCAAGTTCAGTTTCTGCAAATTCAGACCAAATAATTTCAAATGTCATTATTCGTATTTCGCTAAAAGTTCAGAACTGCTTTTAAATCGATTATTTTTAAAGTCAGATTCTGATTTGTCAATTCGTTCATTAAATTCAGCTATAGTCATTGGTTCAAGTATTTTCTCGGAAGTCTTTTTTTCTTTCCTTAATATTTTTTCAAGACGAGAAACGATATCTTCACTTTGAAGATTTAAAAATTCTTGTACAAATTCTATTTTTCGGGTTTCTAAACTCATTTTAATTTGCTTTTACCAAAGATACTAAAATTTCAATTTATTATCTATTTTTCTTTAATTGATGGATTTTTATTTGCTTGTTGTTAACTTGGTTAAATATTACGAGTATTAATTCGTTATATGTAAAGTTAACGAAGTTAAGAGATTAAAAAATAAAAAATCAACAGGAAAAATCCCCTTCCTACAACCTCTCTTCAATCCACTTTTTAAAACTATAAAAGTTTTGTGGAGCAACTCCATGCCCAACATTGTATTCGGAATATACATTTTGTAAACCTATATTGTCTAAAAAAGGTTTGCTTTTTCTTGCCCAATCTACAGGTAAAACTTGGTCTACAGAGCCATGAGAACAATAATAATCAGTTTTGATGTCTTTAGAGATCGTTTTCGGAATCATTTCATCATTTATATAGCCACTCAAAGCAATTACATGCTGTACTTTGTTTGGATACATAAAACTCAAAGAATAACTTAAAATAGCACCTTGACTAAATCCTAATAAAAAGGTTTTGTCAGGATTTGTGTTGTATTTTTCTTTAATTTCATCAATAAAATCAGCAATTTTTGTTAAAGATTCCCTAGCTTGTTTTAAATCGGAAAATTTACCTTTTACAGCATCAAAATTAATAGCATACCAAGCATAGCCTCCATAACCCATTTCGTAAGGTGCTTGTGCACTTATAATTAATAATTCTTCAGGCAATTCTTCAGCAAAAGAAAATAAATCTTCTTTATTGCTTCCATAACCATGTAATAAAATTAATAAAGGTGGGTTTTTAGTTTCTTTCGTTGGTTTTCTGATACTATATTCTAAACTCATATTTTTTTTGTGATGTTCAATTTTGAAGTAATGATTGCATTATAAATTCAAAATAGACGTGTTATTAAATCCAACTTTTCGATAGGATTTTGTATTCGTAATTTATTAAAATTGCATTTTAGGAATATTGTTTTAAAACCCAATAAACCATTTTTGAAAATATTCTCCAATATAGGGTATCAATTTTTCTTCCCCTTTAAAGGAACCAAATAAAGAAATTATCCAACCTATAAAAAGGAAAACTCCAACAATCCAACTAGCAGTAGCTCCTAAAGATTTATAAATTAAAACACCATTTAAAAGTTGAACTAAATTTAAACCAATCATTTGTCGTATGTAAAAACTTGTAAAAGTGTTTTTTTCGTTTAAATTCAATGCAAAAGCAATGATGATACCAATAATCCAAAAGTGACTAATAATGGCAGGAATTTTTCCATTGCTAATGGTTTTTTCGGTATTTATGTTTATTCTATCCATTTTACTTTAAAATTAATTGATTGTTTGCGAAAATTCCATAAACATTACCTTTTAATTTTTTGCTGATAAAAGGGCTGTTTTTAGACGTTGATAGAATATCGTTTTTCGTAAAAGTTATTTCAGTATTTGGATTGAATAAAGTAATATCAGCAATATTTCCTTTTTTAATAGCGTGATTTTCAACTCCAAAAATTTCTCTAGGTTTAGTGGTAATACAATTGATAAAATCATCCAATTCTAAAACTGAATTCATAGCTCCAAAAGCACTTTCTAAACCAATAACACCATCTTTAGCTTCGCTAAATTCTACTTTTTTATGTTCAATATCAATAGGATTATGATCGGAAGTAATAACATCAATCACACCAGATTTTACTGCTTTTTGCAACGCTTTTATATCGTCTTTAGTTCTTAAAGGCGGATTCGTTTTAAAATTACTATCAAAACCATGCAGTTCATTGTCGGTTAAAACCAAATGATGAGCAGCAACACTGCAAGTAACTTTCAAGCCTTTTTTCTTGGCATCTTTTATTAATTCAACCGATTTTGCTGATGAAATTGTTGGAATGTGCAATTTGCCTCCTGTATATTCTAGCAAAAATAAATCTCTTGCAATTTGAATGTGTTCAGCCAAAGCAGGAATTCCTTTCAAGCCCAATTTAGTGCTATTAATACCTTCGTTAGCAATGCCTTCTCCAGCAATTTTGTTGTTTTTTGGGAAACTCAACACTAAACCATTAAAATTTTGAGCGTACAAAAGTGCAACTTTCATTAAGTTGTCATTCTCAATAGGTTTGTTGTAATCGCCAAAGGCGACTGCTCCAGATTGTTGCATGTCATACAATTCAGCCATGTCAACACCTTCGCTGTTTTTTGTTAAAGCAGCAATTGGGTACAATTTTACAGCAGCATTTTGAGCTTTGTTAATTAAAAACTCAACATCCGATTTCGAATCGATAACAGGATTTGTGTTTGCATTTACAGCGATAGCCGTAAAACCACTTTTTGCAGCCACTTGCAAACCGTTTTTAATGGTTTCTCTTTCTTCAAAACCAGGCTCTCCCAAAGAAACACTGGTATCAAACCATCCACAAGAAACGTGTAAATTTTCTACGTTTACAAGGGTGTAATTCTCTTTTTGTGCAATGGAATCTGCAATTTTTTCAATGTTTCCATCACTAATTAAAATGTCTTTTTTTTGTTGATGATAAGGACTTGTGGCATCTATAATGGTTGCGTTTTTAAGAAGCGTACTCATACTCATGGTTTATAGAATTTTAAAATCAAAATTTCTAATAACAAAGATACAATTGCCAAGGCTAAAAACCATTTCCAAAGCCAATGAACTTCGTTTTTATTATTCAGGTTGATGAAAAAATCTTCAATTGATGAAGAAAAATTGATGTCTGAATTGACATCTTTTACACTATTAATGTCTAAAAATTGCAACAAACTCTCTTCTTTAGGATTGTTAAAAGCGATGGTTTGTAAGGTATCTTTTTTTCTGATAATGTGATAAAAACCAGCCTCAGTTGGATTCTCTTTTGTGGTAATCGTTACTTTATTTTGATAGGTTTGTTGAGCAGGAATAAATGAAGAAGCTACATTTACAATCGATAAAATTTCATCTTTTTCGATTTCAGTTTCAACATCAATCACATTTTCACTATCTAAATGATAAAATAATTTCGAGTGTTGAAAGCTCAATTTTCCGAAATTATAAAAAACGGGCACAATTAAAGGCGAATTTAAAAAGTTGCTATTTTCTTTAGATAGCGAACTCGAAACCCAAAAGATGTTTCCATCAGCATTATTTATTTGACTTATAAAGTCTGTTCCGTTTTCAAAAGAGATAATTTTACTGCTATTTTTTGATAGAATAGGGTAGTGGCTTTTTACAATCGGATATTGAAAATTGTTTACTTTTTTAGAAAAAACATTTTGAAATAAAGGGTGACTGAAATTGATATTTGTAATTTTTAAAGTGTCAGAAATCTTTGATTGTATTTTTACATTTGAAATAGAATTCAAAAATAAATTATACGATTGTAGTTCTATTTTTGAATTTGGAATCATTACAATTGTGCCTCCTTTTTTAGAGAAATCTAGTAGGCTTTTAGATAAACTTTCTGGGATGTTTTCTAACTCATTTAGGAGAACAATTTGTTGTTTTGGAATGCTATTATAATTCACATTTTGAACGGTGGATTCTGTAAGATTAAATTCGTCTTTTGTGTAAATTTTGGATAAGAAATCAGTACTATTTCCAATGCTTAAAACGTTTATTTTTTTGGTTGAATTTAAGCTAAAATAAAACGTGTTGTCAAAAGAAAAAGTATCGCTAAAAGTAAGGGTTATTTTTCCTAAAAATTTTGGTTGATTCTGAATGGTAAATAAAATAGTTTTTGTCGAGTTTTTATCAATAGAGAAGGATTGTTTGCTAATCAGTTTTTCATCATTAAAAATAGCAATAGGAATGTTGTTTTTTGCTTCCCCTTGATTATTTACAAGAATATTTACAGTTAAGTTTTCGGTATTTGTGTTGTTGATAAAAACGCTGTCAATAGAAATGTTATTTTTCTTGGAAGCCTCTAGTTTTATGACCGAAAAAGCAGGTGTTACATTTGTAAACTCGTTATTGTAAGTATTCTGAAAATCAGATATTAGTATGTTTTTATATAAAGTGTTTGTTTGCTTTTTGTTGATGCTCTTTATTTTTAGTAAAATAGTGCTTACATCTATTTTTTTAGCGGTATTTTTAATGTTTAAAAGTGCTGTTTTAAGTTCTTCAAAAGAAATGTCCGAAGAAAGATTAGTATTAGTTTGTAATGAATACATATCTTTTTCAGAAGCATTTTCGATAATTTCTTGCGCCGCTATTTTTAGTAAATTTCCTTTTTCTCCAGTTGCATTTGTGCTTAAAGAATTGTCTAAATAAATAAAAGTATGCTGTTTTGTCTCTGTAGTTTTATTGCTAAAATACGGTTGAGAAAACGCAAAAAGTATCGCTGTAAATAATAGCATTCTAGTAGCTAAAATTAACCACTTTTTGATGCGTGAACTTTTACGAGTTTGTTGTACTAACTTCTTTAAAAAAGCAACATTGGTAAAAGGCACTTTTACAAATTTTTGCAACTGAAAAAGATGTATAATTATGGGGATAATTAACAGTGCTAAAAAGTATAAAACTTCAGGATTTTTAAATTGCATTTAGTGGTTGAATTAGTATTTAGCAGCGCCAATATTTTCTGAACTTTTTTTGATAAAAGAACGCAAATCTTCGTTAGCTTTTTCTAAATCTTCTTTACGTAAATACATCATATGTCCACTTCTATATCCCTTAAAACTCATCCTATTTTTCATCTTTCCACTTGGATCAATTTTACCCATTGTGTATTTTGCAACTGAGTATGTGGTGGCTCCATCATAATAACCAGATTGCACTAAAACTTGTAAATATGGGTTTTGAGCCATTGCTTTTCGTAGACTTTCTCTAGCATCTTCGTTTTCAAAATCCCAATTGCCAACGGGTCCAAACATATTGTATTTTACATCGGTTTTAAAGTTTAAAATGTTTTGTGTGTAATAATTTATAGCTGGCGTAAAAGAATGCAGCCAAGAAGTTAATTCTGGACTATAATCTGGACTTGTACCAATTTCTTGTCTATCAATTCCTAAATACCTGCTATCTAAACGTCCAATAGTTTGGCCTGTTTTGTCTCGTAAAAGTTCTTTCCAGAAAAAACTTGGTTTCATTTCTAAATTTTGCTGTAATAAAACTCGTTTTTTAATGCCTGTAAAACGTGCCATTTTTTCTGCAACCGAATTTCGTTCTTCATCAGTAATATTGCCACCTTTAGCAATTGCAGGTAATAATTCGTTGTAAGAAAAAAGTTCGGCTTCTGGTAAAATCTCTTCTAAATCTTTTTGTTGTAAATCTGCAGGTAACATTTTATGATACCAAGCAGTTGCTGTAAAATAAGGTAAATTCATGGCAATATCTTCAGAACCACCAGTTCTAATTACTTTATAATCTGCAGGCGAAACCATAATTACACCATTTAAATACATCCATTGTCTGCCTTGCAATTCGTTTGCCAATTGCATAACTCTTGTGCCTCCATAACTTTCACCAATAATATATTTTGGAGATAACCAACGATTATTTCTAGTCATAAACGTCGTTAACCAATCTGCTAAATATTTAGCATCAGCATTTACGCCAAAGAAATATTTTTCATCAATTTTTTCTCCTTTTTCTAAAACTGGTCTTGAATAACCAGTGTTTACTGGGTTTATAAAAACTATATCAGCAACATCTAGCACAGAATAAGGATTGTCTTGAATTCCATAAGGTTGAATTGGATTTCCTTCATCATCAATCTTTAAAATTTTTGGACCTGTATATGCAATATGCATCCAAACAGAGGCAGAACCAGGACCACCATTAAAAGACATAATTAAAGGTCTTTTAGAATTGTCTTTTACATCAGTTCTTGAATAATAGGTATAATTTAAAGTCGCTACAATTTTTCCATTGCTGTTCCAAACTGGTTGCATACCAGTCATGGCTTTGTATGGAACGTTTTTACCTTTAATAATTACAGAATTTGTAGTAATTACAGTGGTGTCTAAAGGGATTCTAGAATCCTGAGCAGTAATACATTGATAACTTAAAAAAACGAGAACAAAAAGAATTTTTTTCATGATGTTTGAATTAAAAGACTAAATTATCATAAAAAAAATTAATATTGATAGGTTGTTAATTTCTATTTAAAACTTTTCGAAAACTCCTAAGCCAAAAAGTGCAAAATCATATTTAACAGGATCGTCTTTATCGAGATTTCTTAAACTTTTATCTAATTCAGTTAAGGCTTTCCAGTCGTTTTGTGTTCTCTTTAAAATTTTTAATTTACGTGCAACATTGCCAGAATGTACATCTAAAGGACAAGATAAATTTGCAGGATTATGCGTTTGCCAAATGCCAAAATCTACACCAGTATTATCATTTCTAACCATCCAACGTAAAAACATATTAATTCGTTTGGCAGCCGAATTTTTTAAAGGATCAGAAATGTGTTTTTGTGTTCTTTGCTGATGTTCAACTTCAAAAAATAATTTTTTAAAGTGATGAATGGCAGTTTGGTAGTTTTTTGTTTTATCAGAAATTAATAGGGCATTTTCTAATCCATTATGATTTTTATAAATATGTTGTAACGATTTTATAAATTGCTTAAAATCGACTGAATTAAAGGTTCTGTGCACAAAACTATCAAAAGAGTTTAAATCTTTTTCTTGATGATTGATGATAAAATCGTGTGGAGAATTGTCTAATAATCCCATCATTTTGTAAGAATTTTTGATAATCATAGTTCTGTTTCCCCAAGAAATGGTGGCTGCTAAAAAAGCAGCTATTTCTATATCTTCTTTCTTTGAAAATAAATGTGGAATTTGAATAGGATCAGATTCTATAAATTTTGGATTGTTATATAAAATAACTTTCTCGTCTAAAAATTCTTTGAGTTCGGCTTTTTTCATATTAAGATTCAGGTAAAAAACTTAGTAGAATAAAAAAGCAATTATAAGAGCCATGTAATAAAATAGACCAATGCAAACCAAAACGAACTCTAACATAGCCAAAATATCCACCAACTAATAATTGTGGTAAAACTAAAATTGGCGATAATAAAAGCACGCTTGTTGTAAAATCGAAATTGGTAATATGTACAAAACCAAAAAGTAATGTAAGCACGTAAAAACCTATTTTAAAAGATTTTGGAGTTTTAAAAGCGGTTATTGGACCTCTAAAAATTACTTCTTCAATGGCAGGAACAATAATAGCCCCCATAAGAATAATCAATAATTTATTCATGCCAGCAAATAGTTCTTCAACTTTGTGATTGTCCATATTTATCCAATTCATTTCTTCGAAAAGTGCAAAAATTGGAGTGATGATAATTCCTGTTAAAATGCTGATAAAAAGAATGTAAAAAAATATCTTAAACCGATAGTTTATATCTTGATTTGTATCTTTTTCAAGAACAGGATTTTTAAGATAATTAATAAGATTAAAAAACGTTTCTTTCATGTTGATTTTTATACAAGGGGTTTAAACCCCTTGTTCTGTGTTGTGAATAAACCCCTTGTTATATAATTTTTCCATCTTTCATGGTTAATTTTCTATCTGCCATATTTGCCAGAGTCTCATTATGAGTCACCAATACAAAGGTTTGTCCAAATTCATCTCGCAGTTTAAAAAATAGTTCGTGTAAGTTTTTGGCAGATTCACTATCTAAATTTCCACTTGGTTCATCCGCTAAAATAACAGAAGGATTGTTAATTAACGATCTTGCAACTGCAACTCTTTGTTGTTCTCCTCCAGAAAGTTCGTTAGGTTTATGGTTAATTCTGTGAGATAATCCTAAAAATTCAAGTAATTCTTTTGCTCTTTTTTCAGCTTCCTTTTTAGATTTTTTTCCAATAAAAGCAGGAATACACACATTTTCTAAAGCAGAAAATTCTGGTAATAATTGATGAAATTGAAATATAAAACCAATATGATTGTTTCTAAATTCGGAAAGTTGTTTATCAGAAAGATTTTTTAAAGAAATATCGTTGATTGTCAACTCAAAATCTTCCTCTTTAATAGGCTTGTCTAAAGTTCCTAAAATTTGCAACAGAGTTGTTTTTCCTGCTCCAGAAGGACCAACTATAGCAACAATTTCACCTTTTTTTATTTCTAAATCTAATCCTTTTAAAACTTCAACATCGCCATAATATTTATGGATATTTTTTGTTACAATCATAATTTATATATCGATGTACGAATGTATAAAAAAAGAGTTTGTCCTAAAAGTAATACTAGCTCTATTTGTTTTTTTGATTGGAGATATATGTTGAAATTAGATTATTTAAAAAATCAATAATTTTTATTTTTGTAGGCTTTAGTTTTTATTAAGTTCCTTGTATTTTATCAATTTAATATCATAACAATCATTTTTTAAAAGTGTTCTTTACGTTCATATCATTTTGTTAATCATTTCTTAAAATAAACATAAATATTAATTTTGAAGCTTTTCAGTAATCTTGAAAACCTATTAATAATACCTAATAACTAAAGAATAGGATTACTTTACAGTGAAAATTAATTTTATTAAAAATTTTACAAATCTTCTTCTTTGAATTTGTATTTTTGCTTCCGTTAAAAATACGATACAGATGAACTTACACGAATATCAAGGTAAAGAAATACTAAATAGTTTTGGCGTTAGAATTCAAAGAGGAATTGTAGCAAGTACTCCAATAGAAGCAGTTGCAGCAGCAAAAAAATTGACGGAAGAAACTGGTACAGGTTGGCACGTTATAAAAGCACAAGTTCACGCAGGTGGTCGTGGAAAAGGTGGTGGAGTAAAGTTAGCTAAAAATTTAGAGCAAGTAGAAAGTATTGCTGATGATATTTTAGGAATGATGTTGATTACACCACAAACTTCTGCTGAAGGAAAGTTGGTTAATCAAGTTTTAATTTGTGAAGACGTTTATTATCCTGGAGATTCTGAACCAGATGAATATTATATGTCAGTTTTATTAAATAGAGCAACTGGTAAAAATATGATTATGTATTCTACAGAAGGTGGAATGGATATTGAAACTGTTGCAGAAGAAACTCCACATTTAATTTTTACGGAAGAAATTGATCCTTTATTAGGAATCATGCCTTTTCAAGCACGTAAAGTTGCTTTTAATTTAGGGTTGTCAGGAACTGCTTTTAAAGAAATGACAAAATTTGTGACTGCTTTATATACAGCATACATCAAATCTGATTCTTCTATGTTTGAGATTAATCCTGTGTTAAAAACTTCAGATGATAAAATAATGGCTGTTGATGCTAAAGTTTCTTTAGATGAAAACGCTTTATTTAGACATAAAGATTATGCAGCAATGCGTGATTTACGTGAAGAAAACCCAATTGAAGTTGAAGCAAAAGCTGCTGGTTTAAACTATGTAGATTTAGATGGAAACGTAGGTTGTATGGTTAACGGAGCTGGTTTGGCAATGGGAACTATGGATTTAATTAAAGAATCTGGAGGAGAACCTGCTAACTTTTTAGATGTTGGTGGAACTGCTGATGCTCAAAGAGTTGAAACTGCTTTTGGAATTATTTTAAAAGATCCAGCTGTAAAAGCAATTTTAGTAAATATTTTTGGAGGAATTGTTCGTTGTGACAGAGTTGCACAAGGTGTTGTTGATGCTTACAAAAGTATGGGAGACAAAATTAATGTGCCAATTATTTGTAGATTACAAGGTACAAATGCTAAAGAAGCAAAAGAATTAATTGATAATTCTGGAATGGAAATTATTTCGGCTACAGAATTTCAAGAAGCTGCAGATAAAGTAAAAGAAGTTTTAGAAGCTTCATAGATTTTACAGCTTACATATATTTTAAAAAACCTCGCTTTTGCGAGGTTTTTTTATTTTCAGAAGTTTTTAACCTTCAATTTTAGGCTATCGCTCGTTTTTAACGAGTGAACATAAGTAATATTTTAGTTAAGCTGATAAATTTGATTTATATTTCCAACTCAATTGATATACTTATTAAAAAATGAAAAAATTTCTAATTTTATTATTATTTCCGATTCAAATTTTTGCACAAGAAATTCCAAATTCAATTGAATTTTGGAACACTTTAAAAAAACATTGTGGTAAAGCTTACGAAGGTAAAATTGTTGAAGGAGGCAAAGAAGGGGATGGTTTTACAGGCGAAAAATTAGTAATGCACGTTTCACTTTGTGAAGAAAATACGATTAGAATTCCGTTTTTTGTGGGTGATGACAAATCAAGAACCTGGGTTTTTACGTTGAGTGATGATAATTTAATCACATTAAAACATGATCACAGACATAAAGATGGTTCTGAAAATAAAATTACTCAATATGGAGGAACAAATGCAAATACAGGTTTACCCAATATCCAGATTTTTCATGCAGATCAAGAAACAGCAACATTAATTCCTGCAGCTTCTTCAAATGTTTGGTGGGTTACTTTAAAGGATTCTAAGTTTACCTATAACTTAAGGCGAATTGGTAATAATCGTTTCTTTTCAGTAGAGTTTGATATATCCAAAGAAATTGAAACTCCAGAAAAACTTGGTAGAAATATAAATTTGTACTTATACTAAATGGAAATTTGTTAGAAGAAGTTTTATAGGTTTTACAATACAACTATATTTAAAAAACCTCGCAAATGCGAGGTTTTTTTGTTTTTATATTATTTAAACACGAACATGTCCATCTCCAAATATATAGTATTTATTGGTTACCAATTGTTTTAAACCTAATGGACCTCTATGATGTAATTTATCTGTACTAATTGCCAATTCTGCACCAACACCTAATTGCCCACCATCTGTAAATCTTGTAGAGGAATTTTTATATACTGCAGCACAATCTACTTGTTGCATAAAATTATTCGCATTATCATCATTTTGTGTCATGATTGAAGCTGAATGACCACCTGAATTCTCATTAATTATTTGAATAGCTTCATTAACATTATTTACTGCACCAATAACACATTTTAAAGCTAAAAATTCTTGTTTCCAAATAGTTGTATCTTGTATAACAGTTTCTTCATTTAAAACTTTTTTCACTGTTTCATCAACTAAAATTTCTACTTCTTTTTCTTTTAAAACAGCTTGAAGCTCTTTTATTTTATTTTCAAAATCTGGTAAATTTGAATTGATTAAAATTTTATCTAATGCATTACAGGCAGAAATTTTATCTGTTTTTGCATTTAAAACAACGGATAAGGTTTTGTTCCAATCAGCAGTTTCATCAATATATAGAAAGTTGTTTCCACGTCCGCTAATTAAAACTGCACATTTTGCATGTTCTTTTACAAAAGCAATCAATCTTTCTCCACCTCTTGGCACAATTAAATCTAATGGTTCTGTTGGGTTTCTTAAAAAAGCTTGTGTTTCTTCTCTATTTAATTGCATCAACTTTATGTAATCTGTACTTAGATTGTTTTCAGTTAAGGCTTTGTGCCAAAAATCAACTAAAATTTTATTACTATGTATTGCTTCTTTTCCACCTTTTAAAAGTATTTTGTTGTTGGCCTTAAAAGCTAATACTGCAGCTTCTATAGTTACATCTGGTCTCGATTCGTAAATAATCATAATCGTACCAAAAGGCGCAGTTTTATTAGTTACTTGCAAACCATTTGCCAAGTTTTTATCACTTATAATTTGATTTACAGGATCTTCTTGAGCTTCTACTTCATTGATGGCTTTGATCATTCCATCAATTTTTTTGTCGGTTAAAATAAGGCGATCAAACATTGCTTGATCTTCTTTGGTAAATGCATCTAAATCTTTTTTATTAGCAGCTAACAAAGCTTCTCTGTTGTTGTCGAGAATTTTTGTCATGCTTGTTAATACGTTATTTTTTATTTCTGTATTTAATAATTTCATTATTTGTTTTTTAAAGTGCCACTTTTGTTCCTACTGATTTTCCATCAATAATATCAATAATAGTGTTGTCTCTTTTTCCGTTTGCAATAAATGTGGGTATATTATTAGCTGCAGCTTTTTGAGCATAGTCTAATTTAGAACCCATTCCACCTCTTCCTTCTCCAGGTTTTTTATTGTTTTCTTGAATGTATTTGTCTAAGTTATCCTCTGGGTCTACATCAGAAATTAAGTTGCTACTTTCTGACTCTGGATGCCCTGTGTATAAACCGTCGATATCTGTTAAAATAATTAATTTGTCTGCATTAATAAGCTGTGCAATTAAGCTGGCTAACTCATCATTATCAGAAAACATAGACATGGTTACAGAAACTGCATCATCTTCGTTTGCAATGGGTATGACACCTTCTGACATCAATCCCTCACAACAGTTGATCATGTTTTGTCTATGAACACCTGGACTAAAATCTCTCTTCGTAGGTAAAACCTGCGCACATTTCATTCCATAATCGTTAAATAAATTATAGTAATGACGCATCATTCTTGGTTGGCCAATAGCAGAATATACTTGTCTCCTTTGTGTATTATTTTCAATAGTCGATTCTCCTAAAACCTCTTTACCTGCAATTACAGATCCAGAAGAAACCAAAATTGTGGAAATACCTCTTTCATATAATTCTGCAATTTGCTTTACTAAGCGTCTTAAAACAGGTCTAACAATTCTGTTATCTCTGTTTGTCATTACGTTTGTTCCTACTTTTATTACTATTCTTTGTGTATCCATTTTAGTGTTCTTTACCTAATTCTACAGCTCTGTTAAAAGCAGCAAAAGCGGCATCTTTTATTAATTCATTTACATTATTGTCTTGCATAGAGTCTAAAGCTGCACGAGTTGTACCGCCTTTAGATGCTACTCTTTCCATCCAAGAATTTGGAGAAAGGTTAGATTGATTAAATAGTTCTACTGCACCCGTAAATGTTTGACTTACTAAGACTGTGGAGTCGTTTTTTGAAAAACCCATTTTAAGTGCAGCTTCCATCATGCTTTGCATAAAATAAAATACATAAGCTGGTCCACTTCCAGAAATACCTGTGGAAGCATCAATGAATTTTTCACTGGTAACTTCCATCGATTTTCCTGTGGTATCTAATAGACTTTCTACCGTTAATTTTTCAATTCTGGAAACTTCAGGAGATGTTACATAAGAGGTTAATCCTTTACCAATTTGCGCTGGTAAATTTGGCATAGCTCTTACAATTTTTGTTAGTCCTGAATATTTTTTAATATTATCAATATTTACACCAGCCATAATAGAGACTAATACTTGACCAGGTTTCGTGAATGATTTTAAAGCTTTGAATAAATTTTCTGCATGGTAAGGTTTTACTGCTATAAAAATAATATCTGCTTTAGGTACACAGTCTCCTAATTCCTTAAAAGCGTCGAAATGAGAAATTTCATTTAAAGCTTCTAACTTTTCTTCAGAATTGTCTAAAACCATAATGTTTTTTTTCTTTAACAATTTTGATTTCGACATTCCTTCTGCATAGGTTAAGCCCATGTTTCCTGCTCCAATAACTAATATTTTCATTTTTATTTAAATTATTTTACTATTTATATTTATTTATAACTATGCTATTCTTTATGTAGCGTCATTTCTATCTTTTTTGATTTAAAGCCATTTTTTTCGAATAGCTTAATGGCATTATTTTCTTTTTTTATATTTAATGTGATGTTTCCTTGGCAATATTCTACAGTTTTATGAATTAGTTTCGTAGCAAAGCCTTGGTTTCTGTAGTTTTTATGAATAGCTAAATAGGTCATTAAATTTTCTGATTGATATTGGCTCATACCAGTCTTGTTTATCACAATTACACCAATAATTTCATCATTTTTTTTCATTACAAAGGCGTAACCTCCTAAACTAGTAATCTCTTTGGCAGCATACTTTAAAGATGTACGAATAACATTTTTTGGATCTTTACAATCTTCTAAATGTTCATATAAAAAATTGGTGATTCTAGTAATATTTAAGAATGACATCCTGTTAAAGGCGTCAAAAATTTCAATGGTCATTATATTTTGATTTAATTTATCTAAAAAATGGATAAAAAAGGAAAGCTATAAATAGCAAAATAAAAATTTTAATAAAGAAGTTACTTTATTAAAATAAAATTAGGTAAAGAAAGGTAATTAAAAAAGAGGGTGTGGAGGGATGAATTTTTTAGATTGATTTCTAAAAACCAAAAAATTGAAATTAAATATTCTAAAGTTACGCAGTTTGTGTATCCTAACTTTCATCCTGCAAAATTACGAAAATGCAGGGCTATAGGCAAATTATAAGGGGTTTATAATTTTTAAATTGTCATAATATCAGATAGATAAGAGTATTTTTAGGGGTCTAATAAATATAAGTGCAAATTAATGTAGATTCTAAAATAGAAAAGTAAACTAATTAAAAAATTGTATAACCAAATATCAATGATACTGTGTTGTAATTTGAAAAAGTTGTTCTATAATTATAAAATAAGTCTCTACTGGTATGATATCTAAACTCTAAAGATAATTTATCATTTCTTTTATAACCTAGACCAAAACCTAAATTACCACTTGATTCTATTTCCAAATTTAAAGCTTTACCACTACTAAAATCAATAATATAAGACCCATTTAAGAATAATTTTGATTTTTTATTGATAAACATATAGTGTCTAATTCCAAAAGGTAGTTCTAAGGAACTGTAATCAACAGAATTTCTAACACTACCTTCGTTTTCTACTTTATACGATTGGTAAGTAGGTTCAACAATAAATGCCCATTTATTATTATTAAATGGAAAAATATATTCAAGTTCAAGTCCTGCTCTTAACCCAATTTTGCTTTCAAAATCTGGGTATCTTGAACTGGAACTTACAGTTGTATTATTTGTTGATAGTGACGAATTATTAAGTCCAATTCTGACATTTAGATTAAATAAATCTTGCTTTTTATTCTTTTCGTAGTTTATATAATCTTCGTTTTTACACTTATTATATTTTAAGAAAAAATCAACAAGATCTCTTTTTTTGTATTCTAAATATTTAAAACTTTTAAAAGTAATATTGTTACACTTTAAGTGAAGCCAAAGTTGTTTTTTATATTCCTCGTTCGAAACAATATTATTATCGCTATTTTTATATTTTTTTAGAATTAATTGTTCAATTTCAGAATCATTTTTTTTGTAAAGAAATTTCACTAAATTTCCATCTACATATTCGAAAAGGGTTGCATTTCCTTCTATTAAAACTTTAAAAAATGCTTGTTTTTCTTCGTATTTAAGTTCTTCACTTTCACTCAATTTATAAAGTTCATTATTAGATAAATCCATATCTACTAAAGCTCTAATATATTTTGAGCTATTATAAATGCCAAATTCTTTTACATCTGTAATTGTGTTTGTTTTTTGTTCAGAATTTTCAGAAATTTTATACTCAAATTTAGTTGGATTATTCAACCAATCAATATTTCTTATCAAGCACTCAATTTTTTTGTTTGAATTATCGATAAAGTAACCTTTATCAAATTTAATTTGAGAAAAGCTATTGATACTAATAAATAGGAATAAGAAATAAATTTTTTTCATAGTTTTTATAATAATACTTATGGTTGATTCGTAATTTTTTAAAATTTAATTTTTTGATAAGTAATATTTATCGTTGTTTTAAAATAGTAAAAATAAGTATTGATAAACGAATATTAACATTAAAATAAAAACTAAATTAAACTTGCTCTTTTAAAACAGCAATTTCATCACGTAATTTTGCAGCCACAATAAAATCTAAACCTTTGGCAGCAGCTTCCATTTGTTTTCGTTTTTTACGGATTCTGTCTTCGATTTCTTCTTTAGGTAAATATTGTAGTTCATGTTCAGCAGCCACTTGTTTTGCATTGTCATAATGATAACTGGAAACAGCAGATTTTGTTAACGTATCTTCAATTTTTTTGTTGATTTGCGTGGGTACTTTATTGTGTTTGGTATTGTAAGCAATCTGAATTTCACGTCTTCTTTCTGTTTCATCAATAGTACTTTGCATGCTATTTGTAATTTTATCAGCATACATAATAGCTAAACCATTTACATTTCTTGCAGCTCTACCAACTGTTTGTGTTAAAGATTTGTTGTTACGTAAAAAACCTTCTTTATCAGCATCTAAAATAGCAACTAAAGAAACTTCAGGTAAATCTAAACCTTCACGTAAAAGGTTTACACCAATTAAAACATCAAACAAACCTTTACGCAAATCTTGCATAATTTCCACACGCTCTAAAGTGTCTACGTCAGAATGAATATATCTACACCTAATATCAACTCTCGTTAAATATTTGGTCAATTCTTCTGCCATTCTTTTAGTTAAAGTTGTTACCAAAGTTCGTTCATCTTTTTCAACACGAATTTGGATTTCCTCAATCAAATCATCAATTTGATTCAAACTTGGACGCACTTCAATTGGCGGATCTAATAAACCAGTTGGCCTAATAATTTGCTCTACAAAAATACCTTCTGTTTTTTGCAATTCGTAATCTGCTGGCGTTGCAGAAACAAAAATAGTTTGATTCTGGATTTCCTCAAATTCCTCAAATTTCAAAGGTCTATTATCCATGGCTGCAGGCAATCTAAAACCATATTCCACCAAATTCTCTTTTCTGCTTCTATCTCCACCATACATGGCATGTGTTTGTGGTACAGTCACATGGCTTTCATCAATAACCATCAAATAATCATCAGGAAAATAATCTAACAAACAGAAAGGTCTTGTGCCAGGTTCACGTCCATCTAAATATCTGGAATAGTTTTCAATTCCAGAACAATAGCCCAATTCTCGAATCATTTCTAAATCGAATTCTGTACGTTCTTCCAATCTTTTTGCTTCTAAAGGTTTGCCAATTTCTTTAAAATAATTGACTTGTTTTACCATATCATCTTGAATTTGATGAATCGCATTTTGTAAAACGTCTGGGGAGGTCACAAATAAATTAGCAGGATAAATGGTTAAATGTTCAAACTTTTCAAGGATGTTATTGGTTTCTAAATCAAAAGATTCTAGTTCTTCAATTTCATCACCAAAAAATAAAACACGGTATCCATTATCTCCATAAGATGGATAAATAGTTACCACATCTCCTTTAACTTTAAATTTTCCACTTTTCACTTCAATTTCGGTTCTAGAATATAAACTTTGCACCAATTGATGTAAAAAAGTCGTTCTGCTTATTTGTTGACCAACGTGAACAGGAATTACGTTTTTCTTAAATTCTGTAGGATTTCCAATACCATATAAACACGAAACTGAAGCTACAACCAATACATCTCGTCTACCAGAAAGTAGGGAAGAAGTGGTGCTTAAACGTAAACGTTCAATATCTTCATTAATAGATAAATCTTTTTCTATATACGTTCCTGTTACAGGAATGTAGGCCTCAGGCTGATAATAATCATAATAAGAAACAAAATACTCCACAGCATTTTCTGGAAAAAATTGCTTGAACTCTGAATATAATTGTGCTGCCAATGTTTTGTTATGTGCCAAAACCAAGGTTGGTTTTTTTACCTCTTTCACAACATTTGCAATTGTAAATGTTTTTCCTGAACCTGTAACGCCTAAAAGCGTTTGAAATTTCTCGCCAGATTTTATGGCTTGAGATAATTCATTAATTGCTTGTGGTTGATCTCCAGTAGGAGAAAACTCTGATACCAATTTAAATTCCATACTGTAAAAATACGCATACTTAAAGTTTTAAAAAATAGATAATTTTAAAATCAAGTTAAATTTTGATTTTAGAATAATACATTTGGTAAGTTTAATTATTTCGTTCCTATGGAGCTTTTTGGTTTTTATTATTTTTTCTGTTATTAATATTTCGCTTCTATGAAGCTAAAATTCTATAGGGAAGAAAAATGACTAGCTTTTATTTTGCCACTTTATGTTATTAATAGGATGGTCCTGTAAAACTAAAAATCCCAGAGGGATGAAATATTAATAGCAAGAAGTTATAAAAGTTGATTTAGCTCCAGAGGAGCGATATATTTAAGTTGAAGATATAAAAAAATGTAAATATTTATATAATCTTAAAACGAGCAATAATTAATTAGATTTATAAAATTTAGATTCATAAATTCAATTTTGGTCATCCAAAAAAATCTCTACTAAATCAAGATAAAAAGCGTAATCACTCGTACTAATTTTTATATAATTTTAGTATTTTTATCTTATGGATTTATTTTCTTCGGATGAAATAACGAATATTTTACCTTTTGATGGTGAAACCAACTATCATGGAATTATTTTAGGTAAAAGTCAGTGCGATTTTTATTATCAACAATTATTAGAAAAAATTAATTGGAAAAATGACGAAGCTATTATTTTTGGTAAGAAGATTATTACCAAAAGAAAAGTAGCTTGGTATGGAGAATCTGAATATTCGTACACCTATTCTAAAGTTACAAAAACGGCTAACCTTTGGATAAAAGAATTGTTAGAACTCAAAGAAATCGTAGAAAAAGAAAGTAAGGAAACCTATAATTCTTGCTTGTTAAATTTATATCATTCAGGAGATGAAGGAATGGCTTATCATTCTGATGGTGAAAAAATGATGAAGAAAAATGGCGCAATTGCTTCTGTATCTCTAGGAGCTGAACGTAAATTTTCATTCAAACACAAAGAAACCAAACAACGCATTGATGTTTTTTTAGAAAGAGGGAGTTTATTAGTCATGAAAGGCGAAACTCAAAAAAACTGGTTACACAGATTACCACCAACCAAAAAAGTGAATTCGCCAAGAATTAATTTGACTTTTAGGACAATTGAATTATGATTTTTTTACAATTAACATTACAGCAAGGGGTTTAAACCCCTTGTTAAATTTGTTACATATTATCATCTGTGAAAATCCGTGAAATCTGTGTCAACCTTTTTTGCGAATTCGTGGTAGAATATCAACTGTGTAAATCCCTGAAACCTGTGTCAACATTTTAATTATCTCACAACGCAATTCAAAATAAATATTGATTATTTTTGCAAAAAACTATTTCTTTTGGATATCAATAATCAACAAACAACAAATCTTAATAAATATATTAGTTCTTCAGGAATCTGTTCAAGAAGAGAGGCCGAAAAATTTATAAAAGAAGGCAGAGTTTCCATCAATGGAAAACCTACGCAATTAGGAAATAGAGTTGGTAAAAAAGATGTTGTAAAATTAGATGGACGATTGGTAAAACCAAAAGAAGAAACACTATACATTGCTTTAAATAAGCCAGTTGGTATTGTTTCTACTACTGATGATAGAGAACCAAACAACATCGTAAAACACATTAATTATCCTGAAAGATTATTCCCTATTGGACGTTTAGATAAACCATCTGAAGGATTAATTTTCCTAACAAACGATGGAGATATTGTCAATAAAATTTTACGAGCAGGGAACAATCACGAAAAGGAATATTTTGTTTCAGTTGATAAAACAATCACAGATGATTTTATCGAAAAAATGAGTAATGGAATTCCGATTTTAGGAACTGTAACTCAAAAATGTTTGGTTGAAAAAATTAGTGCTAAAATCTTTAAAATTGTTTTAACACAAGGTTTAAATCGTCAAATTCGAAGAATGTGCGAATATTTAGATTACGAAGTAACCAAGTTAAAACGTACCAGAATTATGAATGTAGAATTAGGATATTTACAAACTGGAGATTGGCGCGAATTAACAGAAGAGGAGATGAAAGAAATTAACGGAATGATTGCTGAATCCTCAAAAACGGAGGAGGCCTCTAAAGTTAAAGAACCTGCTAAAAAGAAAGTATTCAAGAAAAAACTAGCGCCAGCTAAAAACGATTTTAATAAAAAAAGTGCTTCTTTTAGAAAATCATCACCAAAAAATAAGAGAACTACAGGCTCTAAATCTAATTTTCGTAAAAAACGAAATTAAACAAAATATTAAAACTTTCTAAATTCCATTCCTTTAGGAAGGTTAGGAAGGGCTTTTTACTATATTTGCCACAATGAAATTCGACTTAAAAATTACCGATCCAAAAAGTAAAGCAAGAGCAGGAACAATCACCACAGATCATGGTGAGATTGAAACGCCAATTTTTATGCCTGTAGGTACTGTTGGTACTGTAAAAGGAGTTCATCAAACAGAACTTAAACAACAAGTAAATCCTGATATAATTTTAGCAAATACGTATCATTTATACTTACGACCTAAATTAGATATTTTAGAAGCTGCTGGTGGTTTACACAAGTTTATGAATTGGGATAGAAATATTTTGACAGATTCTGGTGGTTACCAAGTGTATTCTTTATCTGGAAGAAGAAAAATTAACGAAGAAGGTGTAAAATTTAAAAGTCATATAGATGGTTCTATGCACTTTTTTACACCAGAAAATGTAATGGAAACTCAACGAACAATTGGGGCAGATATTATTATGGCTTTTGATGAGTGTACACCTTATCCTTGTGAATATAATTACGCAAAACGCTCTATGCACATGACTCATAGATGGTTGGATAGATGTATAAATCATTTAGAAAAACTACCATTTAAATACGGTTTTGAGCAAACTTTTTTTCCAATAGTTCAAGGAAGTACGTATAAAGATTTGCGAAGACAATCTGCAGAGTATATAGCAAATTCTAACCAAAAAGCAAATGCAATTGGCGGTCTTTCTGTGGGTGAACCTGCAGAAGAAATGTATGCAATGACTGAAGTTGTTACAGAAATTTTACCAGAAGACAAACCTAGATACTTAATGGGAGTTGGAACGCCAATTAATATTCTTGAAAATATTGCTTTAGGAATTGATATGTTCGATTGTGTGATGCCAACCAGAAATGCCAGAAATGGAATGTTGTTTACAGCTCATGGAAGCATCAACATAAAAAATAAAAAGTGGGAAAAAGATTTTTCGGCAATTGATGAAATGGGCATTACTGAAGTAGGTACCTATTATTCAAAAGCCTATTTACGTCATTTATTTGTTGCTAAAGAAATGTTAGGGAAACAAATTGCATCGATTCATAATTTAGGATTTTATGTTTGGTTAACTCGCGAGGCAAGAAAACATATTATAGCTGGAGATTTTAGAGAATGGAAAGATAAGATGGTGAAGCAAATGGATAACCGTCTTTAAAATTGTAGACAGTTTTTAAGTAGGCAGTTTGCAGTCATCAAAATAGGGATATCAAATTAAAGATTTTAAAATAAAAAATAAAGCTGCGCTTTTGAAGATAATTGATTGGTACATATTAAAACGATTTCTGGTAACTTTTTTCTTTACCTTATTAATCTTGATTCCTATAGCTGTTGCAATTGATATTTCTGAAAAAATAGATAATTTTTTAGAACATGCAGATTTAGGTTTTTATCAAATAGTAGATGAATATTATAAAAATTTTATCATCTATTATGCCAATACTTTTATGCCTTTAGCGTTATTTATCGCCGTTATTTTATTTACTTCAAAATTATCTAACAACACAGAAATTATTGCTATTAACAATGCAAAAGTATCTTTTACACGTTTTTTGTATCCCTATTTTGTTGGGGCAACTTTAATTACAATTTTATCTTTAGTAATGAATCACTTTGTGGTACCAAATAGTAGTACTACAAGAAAAAACTTCGAAAAAGAGTATATAAATAACAGAAGACAACAACAGGAATTTAAATTTGTAAGTGATTTTAGTCTTCAATTAACAGATAGTACGTATATTTTTATTAAAAATTTTAATACGGAAACCAATGCAGGTTATGATTTTACATCAGAATTATATGATGGTTTAGAGTTAAAAACAAAATTGGTAGCCGATAATATTAGATACAATGAAAAAGATTCTACTTTTTCTGTTCAAAATTGGCGATTGCGTAAAATTTATAAAGATAGAGATAGCATATTTTCGGGTAATAAAATTGACACAGTTTTTAATTTTACACCTAGAGATTTAATTTATAAATCTGCATTATCTCAAGAAATGACTTCAGATGAGTTGTATAAATTTATTAATATTTCTAAAAAAAGAGGTGTTAAAAACCTAAATGCGTATTTGGTTGAATTTCATAAAAGAACAAGTCTGCCAATAGCCTCTTATATTTTAACAATTATAGCTGTGGCTTTGGCTTTTAGAAAAAGAAGAGGAGGTACAGGTGTAAATTTGGCTATCGGCATTGGGTTGATGTTTGTATACGTTTTTCTAATGAAAATTTCCGAAGTTTTAGGCGCTGTTGCAGGTGTAAATTCGCTTTTATACGTATGGATGCCAAATATTTTCTTTGGTTGTGTTGCCATTTATCTATATAATAATGCTAGAAAGTAAATTAAAAAATTACCTATTATTACATCTTATCGTTTTTATTTGGGGCTTTACAGCAATTTTAGGTGCATTAATTACTATTGATGCAATTCCGTTAGTTTTTTTTAGAATGGGGTTGGCTGTTTTTTTTATCGGCATTTATTTTATATTCAAAAAAAAACCTTTTTATGTTGATAAAAAAGGATTGGTTAAGTTTTTATTTACAGGAATTATTATTGCCCTGCATTGGATTTTTTTCTTCAAAGCGATAAAAGTATCTAACGTTTCAGTGGCTTTAGTAACTATGAGTACAGGTGCTTTTTTTACATCACTCATAGAACCAGTTTTCTTTAAGAGAAGAATTAAAACCCTAGAAATTATATTAGGTTTAGTTGTAATTTTCGGACTGTATATTATATTTAATTTCGAAAGTCAGTATAAATTAGGAATTATTTACGCACTCATATCATCGTTCTTAAGTGCCTTATTTGCAGTTTTAAATGGTATGTTCATCCAAAAATATGATGCTTCAAGAATTTCATTTTATCAACTTTTATTCGGAACTTTATTTGTTACAGTTTATCTTTTAATTAACAGCAGTTTTTCAGTTTCATTTTTTACGTTACAAAGTATGGATTGGGTGTATTTGTTTGTGCTAAGTAGTATTTGTACAGCATATGCATTTATAGCTTCTGTAAAGATTATGAAGTTTATATCTCCTTACACTGTAATGTTGACTATTAATTTAGAGCCTATTTATGCCATAATATTAGCGTTATTTATTTTTGGCGATAAAGAAAAAATGAATCCAGAATTTTATTTTGGAGCTTTTATAGTTTTAGGAGTTGTTTTGTTTAACGGAATTATTAAGAATAAATTGGTTATAAAGCAAAAAATTCAGCAAAGAGTAAAATCAAAAAAGTAGTACTATTTAGCGTAAAAAAGTAAATTTTGTAGTATGTTTGTTAATCAAAATAGATCATCAAAATAACTACACAATGGAATATTTAGATTTCGAAATGCCAATAAAAGAGCTTGAAGATCAGCTACAAAAGTGTCAAATTATTGGAGAAGAAAGTGAAGTAGATGTAACTGCTACTTGTAAAAAAATTGAGAAAAAATTAGCAACTGCTAAAAAAGATATTTATAAAAACTTAACACCTTGGCAAAGAGTTCAATTGTCAAGACACCCAAACAGACCTTATACTTTAGATTATATCAAAGCACTTTGTGGAGATACTTTTATGGAACTTCATGGAGATAGAAACGTAAAGGATGACAAAGCCATGATTGGTGGTTTGGGTAAAATTGGCGATCAATCTTTTATGTTTATTGGTCAGCAAAAAGGTTTTAACACAAAAACGCGTCAATTCAGAAACTTTGGAATGGCGAATCCTGAAGGATATAGAAAAGCATTGCGTTTAATGAAAATGGCAGAGAAATTTGGGATTCCTGTTGTTACGTTGTTAGATACACCTGGAGCTTATCCTGGTTTAGAAGCAGAAGAACGTGGACAAGGAGAAGCAATTGCAAGAAATATCTTTGAAATGACTCGCTTAAAAACCCCAATCATTACAATTGTAATTGGTGAAGGAGCTTCTGGAGGTGCATTAGGTATTGGAGTAGGAGATAGAGTGTATATGATGGAAAATACTTGGTACACAGTAATTTCACCAGAATCTTGCTCTTCTATTTTATGGAGAAGTTGGGAATTTAAAGAACAAGCAGCAGAGGCTTTAAAATTAACAGGAACTGATATGAAAAAGTTAAAGTTAATTGACGGAATTATTAAAGAACCAATTGGTGGTGCACATGCAGATAGAGCAGGAGCTTTTAAAGCTGTTCAAGAACAAATAATAGCTGCTTATGACGAATTAAAAGATTTAATTGAAGAAGAATTAGTTGCTAAAAGAATGGATAAATACGCAAATATGGGTGTTTATAAAGAATAGTTTTTAGTGCTACTAGAAACAAGAAAATAAAAAAAGCCTAATTCTTATATAAGAATTAGGCTTTTTTTATTTTCAAACTTCGATCTTCAAACTTCGATCTTCAAACTTCGATCTTCAAACTTCGATCTTCAAACTTCGATCTTCAAACTTCGATCTTCAAACTTCGATCTTCAAACTTCGATCTTCAAACTTCGATCTTCAAACTTCGATCTTCAAACTTCGATCTTCAAACTTCGATCTTCAAACTTCGATCTTCAAACTTCGATCTTCAAACTTCGATCTTCAAACTTCGATCTTCAAACTTCGATCTTCAAACTTCGATCTTCAAACTTCGATCTTCAAACTTCCATCTTCAAACTTCCATCTTCAAACTTCGATCTTCAAACTTCGATCTTCAAACTTCGATCTTCAAACTTCGATCTTCAAACTTCGATCTTCAAACTTCGATCTTCAAACTTCGATCTTCAAACTTCGATCTTCAAACTTCGATCTTCAAACTTCCATCTAAATCCCTAAAGAATCAAACATCGACTTTAATGCTGGGTCAGAAGGTCTAGGAGCGTTTGCATCTACTATATTTCCATTCGGGTCTACCAATATAAATCTTGGAATTCCGTTTATTTGATACATTTGTTGAAAAGAAAAATCTTGTCCAGACCAAAGCTGAACTCCACTCATATTTCTAGCTTTTACAAAATCTCTCCATTTCTTTTCTGCTGCTTCCCAAGAACCACCACTTCTTTGAGATTCATCTGTAGAAATACTGATAAATTCTATATTTTTATTTTGATACTCTTTTTCTAAATTTTGTAAATATGGAATTTGCTGAATACAAGGACCACACCAAGTTGCCCAAACATCAATATAAACATATTTTCCTTTATAATCATCTAAAGAATTCTTACCACCTTTTATGTTGATGTAATCTTCAAATTTTGGAGAAGGTTTACCAACACCCATAATTTGATTTTGTGCATAGGCATTATCAAAATAAGTAACTAATTGCTCATTTTGTTGCTTTACTGAGGCATATAAAACACTATCTAAATTTTTATGAGATTCTAAAATACTGTCGTATTCAAATTTTATTTGATCTACTTTTTTTCGAAACGCTTCCTCTTCTAAATTTAAAATAAGTTGAGGATTTCCCATTTTTTGACTTTTCTCTATTTGAGCCAACACAAAATTACTATTAGAAGATCCTTCACCCGAAAACTTGAAACTAGTCATAAATTTATCTGAATCGCCATTTAAAACAATATTATAACCGTTTTTTAAATAAATTGGCGCTCTTTTAGTATCACTTGTTTGTATTGTGTAGATTTCTCCTTGATTGGTTTTTAACTTTAATGTGTCTTTGAAAGAACCATTTTCGTTAATTTTCATAGTTTTTAAAACGCCTTCTCTGCTAATAATTGTTAACGTTGAATCTTTATTGTTTTCTAATTTTCCAGATAAGGTAATATAGTCTTTTGGTTGCTCTTGGCTACAAGCAATCATTACTAACAAACCTAGAATAAGTGAGCTTATTTTTTTCATTTTTAAAATTTCAAATTGAGTGCAAATATAAAACTTTCTCTTGCAAGAAAATAGTTAAAATCACTTGTTTTACAAGCTGTAAAAACAATTTTAAAGTTAAATTTTGAGATTTACTATTGTATTAATTTTATTTTTTAAACAACATCTACAACACTTATTCCATTGCTTTTTTTTGTGATTTTAATTTGTGTAGGAATTCTTTCTTTTAAGTTTTCTACATGCGAAATTATCCCAATCATTTTTCCTTGAGATTGTAAAGTTTCCAGCGTAGAAATTACAGTTTCTAAAGTATTACTATCTAAGGTTCCAAAACCTTCATCAATAAAAAGTGAATCTATTTTTACATTTTTACTTGCTAAATCTGACAATCCTAAAGCCAAAGCCAAACTAATTATAAACTTTTCTCCACCACTAGATGTGTCTACCAATCTTGCTTGATCTGTTTGATAATGATCAATTAAATTAAAATTCAACTCTTCTTTTGGCTTATAATCTTGCTCCATTTTTAACGAATAACGTTTGTTTAAATTGAACAAATGAACATTCGCTAAATCCAATAAATGTTTCAACGTTAAACGTTGCACATATACATTAAAAGCTTCTTTTGAACTACCAATAATTTTATATAAATCTCTCCAAGTAGTACAAACTGCTGTTTGCTCATCAATCTTTTTATAAATTTCTTGATTTCGGTTTTTAATTTCTTGATCTTTTCTAAACGCTTCTTTTATTTCTCCTTTTTCTGCGGATAAAGTATCTTTTTTAGTTTTTAATTCCTGTAAAGAAACTTTTATATCATCTTCAGCAATTTCAAAATTTTTGCTAGCATTTAAGCTTTCTATTGCTTTTTGGTTGGTTTCTTTTAGGGTGTTTAGTTTTATTTGTTTTTCTTTAATAAGCTCTTTTTGTTTCGAAATTATGGAAACATCATCTTTAGCCAATAAAGCGTTTTCTATATTTTCTTTGGATGTAAAATCACTATTTTTTAAATGATTTTCAAGTGATGATTGCAAAACATTTAGTTCCTCTTTTAAAGTTTTTTGAGTTTTTATATTTTCAACTTTTAAAGTTTCTCTTTCGTTTCTTGCATCTATATATTTCTGCAATTTTCTTGAAGTTATTTCTTCTTTTTCAATCAGTTGCTTACTAATGAACTGTAAATTTTCTCTTTTATTTTCTACAGATATATGTAGAGGTAAAATATTGGAACGTTCTGTTTTTAGCTGAAATATTTTGGATTCACTCTCTTTGATGTTTTTTAAATATTCTTGCTGATTTTCAATAAAAGTTTTTAATTGTTTTTTTATCGATGTTAAATTATTGTGTGAAATTGTAATTTCATTTTTTAATTTTTCAAGATTTTTTTGAGCTGTAATATATGTAAGAATTGATTTTTCAATCTTTTCTATAAAAGAATTTATTTGCTCAATAGTTGGTAATTCAAAATTGAATTTAGATAGTTTTATTGTCAGATTACTTTCTAAAACGTTACAAATTTCAGTATTCTTGTCTATCAATTTTTTCTTTTCGCTAATTTCTAAACTACCATTTTTGATGTTTTCTTTTAAAGTAGCATCTTTCGTTTTTAAAATATCAAAAGATTCGTTTTGCTCTTTTAAAACTGTTGAGATTTTATCTTTTTTAACTTGTAAATTTTGAGTAAATTTTATCTTTTCTTCTATAGATTGAAGTTTATTAAAAGTTGATTTTAATTCAAAATCGATTTTAGTAACATCTTTTAACTCGCAATCAATTTGTAGAGTTTTTGCTTTTTGATGAATCGATTTTAAGGCTTCATTAATTGATTTTATTTGCTTAGAAATATTATCAATCGATGTCAATAATTTCACTTCAATTTTATCTAATTCAGATTTGGATTCTTCTAACTTTTTTAATTGTTCTTTTCTCTTATTTAACTCCAATTCAGATTTCGAAACTCCATTTGCTTCTAAGTTTTCTGCAAAAGGATGATGCTCAGAACCACATAAACCACAAGGTTTTCCATCAACTAGATTCTTACGATCTTCTTCATATTTCGCGATACTTTTTTCTAAATCTAAAATCTTTTCAGCATCAAAAACCGATTTTTTTTGAACCTCAATTTCTTTTTTAAGAAGGTTTATTTCTTTCTTAATAGTATCTAATTCAAAAGAATAAGTTTTATGTTGAATTGATATTTCAGCCAAATCTTTTTCCTCTTTTACGATTTCTTCAGAGAAATTTTTGAATTGTTTTAGATCAGCAATTTTTAAAGAAAGTTTTTTTTCTTCGGATAATAAATCACTTAAATTATGTTTTTTTAAATCGTTATTAAGCTGATGAATTTCTTTATCTAGGGTTTCAATTTCTTGTGATTTTTTATCTAGAATTTCTTTGTTTTTAAAGAATTCAGTATTGGTACTTTCTATATTTTTTTTCTTTTCAGAAATAAGTATTAGGCTTTCATTTAAAGATTCTTTATTCGTTTTTAAAGTTGTTAACCCTTTTGTCCAACCAGAAATTTCTTTGCTTACTTCTTCTAAATATTGATGTTCAGTAAGATACTTTTCATCAATTTTAATCTTTGCTTCGATTTCTGTTAAGTCTTTAGAAACATTGCTTTGTTCTTTTTTGGAAGATTCAATTTGTGAATTTAATTCAGCTAATTTCTTTTTAGTTTTTTCCTTATTGTCAAGTTCATTTTTAATCTGATTATCTAATTTTGTAATCAAATCGAACTTTGGCAACCATAAAGAAAATGTTTTTTCTGCTTTTTCAATTTCAAGAACTTGTTGTTTAGAAATTTCTGTTAGGTTTTTAATAATTGGCTCACGTTGTTTTAATTCCTCTTCTAAAATCTTTAACTGTTGAACTTTATCAAAAGAATTTTTTTCATTTCTATTTAAATTTTCAATGATTTCCTTAAAAGGAGCAGCTTTTTCATTGAGTTCTAATAATTCAAATTCAGTTTTATGGTTTTCTAAATCAGTTTTTATTTCTTTGGCATCTTCGGCTAATTTTTCAGTTTGGATATTTAATTCTTTAGCTTTTGAATACCAATTCACAATCAACTGTATGCTTTCTATTTCTTTGTCCGATTTTACAAGTTCAGCATCAAGTTCTTTGTCTTTTTTTACAAGTTCCTGTTTTTTTTCTTCGGATAAAATATCATCAGCATTTATCTTAGATTGTATTTCTTTTAAAGCATTTTCTTCAATAGATTTTCGTTCTGAAATCGCTAAACCAATTTTTTTGTAAATTTTCTCTCCAGTAATTTGTTCTAACAATCGTCCCTTTTCTGGACCTTTAGCAGTTAAAAAAGAAGCAAATTCACCTTGAGCTAACAATACAGATCTTAAAAATTGATCATAATCTAATTGTGTAACTCGAATGATGTTTTTTATGAAATTTTTCTTTTGAGAAGCTAAATTTTTAGACTTTGTTAAGTTTTTTAAACTCACTTCCTCTTGTGGGTTTTTTAAGATTTTACCTGTATTGGAAGCCAAACGAATTCCCCAATAAGCTTCAAAAATATTCTTTTCATTTTCAAAAGTTACTCTTGTAAAAGCATCAGTAGCACCATAACTTACAACATCTAGTAAAGTAGCTTTTGTGCTGTTAAAACGAGGTACACTATGATATAATGCAATTGTGATTGCATCTAAAATAGTCGTTTTTCCTGCACCTGTAGAACCCGTAATTGCATACAAGCCAACATCTTTAAAATGCTCATTTTCAAAATCGATTACAATTGGCGAATCAGATTTTAAGGAATTTATATTTTGTAATTCTATCTTTAAAATTTTCATAACAACTTGCTTTTATTGATTTTTAACACTTTGTAAAATTTCATTAAAAGCATCCCAGATTTTTGGATTTTCTTGTAAATCAAAATTCATTTCTTCGCATTTTAATTTAAAAACTTCAGTTGGGTTTAATTCTTTGATCGATTTTGTTTCTTTCAATAACTCCTCAATTCCTTTTTGTTTTCTTTGCGTTTTTAAGGAGATTTTTAAAATTTCAAACGTATATTTTTCAGCTTCTTTTTTTAAATCGTCTGTATTTATGGTATGGTCTTCTTTTAAAACAATTTCTACCCAAGGGTTTAAACCAAAGGAATTAGAGGTAATGGTTGGAAACAAATTGATACATTCTTCAATAGTTCCAGAAAGTCGATAAAATTCTCTGAAATTAGGAACAATTATAGCATCAACAGCAATAATTTTATTATTTTCTGTCGATAAAACTATTATTTTTTTATCATAATTAATTTCGCTAAAACTTAAAATATTTGGAGAACCAGAATATTGAATCTTTTCATTTCCGCCAATTATTTGAGGTCTGTGTAAATGTCCTAAAGCAACATAATCAAAATAAGTAGGAAAATCTTTGGCTCCAATATGTCCTAAAGTTCCCACATAAATATTTTGTTCACTGTCAGAAACTGAACCTCCAGTGGCAAATAAATGGCCCATTGCAATTACAGGAGCAGTATTTATGTTGATTTTTTTACATTCTTCAGCTGCAGATTCATAATGATTTATAAGCGCAGTTTTGTATTTATCAGTTAAATCTTCAAAAGATTCTCCTGCAACTGCACGTCTAATATCTCCATCTCTTAAATAAGGAACAGCTGCAATAATGAGTTCTTCATTTTCAATATTTAGCTTGAATACTTCATCTTCAATATCTTCAGTGGCTTTACCAATAACTTTTATAGAAAGTGCGTTTAGAATATGCTTTGGTGCATTTAAAGTTCCTGGAGAATCGTGATTTCCACCAGTAATGATAATTGATTTGCAACACGTATTATTCAATTTTACCAAAAAACTATAATACATTTCCAAACTCTGATTGGATGGAGATCCTGAGTCAAAAATATCGCCAGAAATTAAAAGCACTTCAATTTTTTGAGTAATGATGTAATTTTCAATCCAATTTAAAAATAACATTTGTTCTTCAAATTGAGATTGATCATGCAACCTGTGTCCTAAATGCCAATCTGCTGTGTGAAGTATTTTCATAGCTTTTTATTATGCTTATGTTCAATTTCAAGTTTAGCGAAGTTATAGGTTTATGATAAGAAATTCAAGTTTAGAAATTTATTTTCATCAACAAAAAAAATCCCAAACCAAAAGGTTTAGGATTTTTAAATCTTATAAAATATTTTAAAGAAATAGTTACGCAATCATGGTAACAGGATTTTCAATAAATGTTTTTAAAGTTTGTAAAAATTGAGCACCAACAGCACCATCAACAGTTCTGTGATCGCAAGTTAATGTTAAATTCATTGTGTTTCCAACAACAATTTGTCCGTTTTTAACTACTGGTTTTTGCACAATAGCACCAACAGATAAAATCGCTGAATTAGGTTGGTTGATAATTGACGTAAAATTATCGATACCAAACATCCCTAAGTTAGACACCGTAAAAGTACTTCCTTGCATTTCTGCTGGAGAAATTTTCTTATGTCTTGCTTTTCCTGCTAAATCTCTAACAGTTGCACCAATTTGAGTTAAACTTAAATGATTTGTGTGTTTTACAACAGGCACTAGTAAACCATCATCTACAGCAACAGCAACACCTACATGAATATGAGAGTGATAAATTGTGTTATTATCTGTCCATGAAGTATTTACTTGTGGATGTTTTTGTAAAGCCATTGCACACGCTTTTACAACCATATCATTAAAAGATACTTTTGTATCTGGAATTGCATTGATAGTTGCTCTAGAAGCCATTGCATTGTCCATATCAACTTCAATATTTAAACTGAAATCTGGTGCAGAGAATTTAGAGTTTCCTAAAGATTTTGCAATTGCTTTACGCATTTGAGAATTCTTAACTTCTTCCGATTTTTCTTCTCCAGAAACTGAAAAAGTAGGAGTTGCAGCACTAGTTGCAGGAGCAGGAGTTTCAACTTTTACAGTAGCAGAAGGTGTGTAGTTTTCTACATCCTTTTTTATAATTCTACCATTTTCTCCAGAACCAGTTACATCTGCTAAATTAATTCCTTTGTCAGAAGCAATTTTCTTCGCTAATGGAGATGCAAATATGCGTCCACCAGAATTATTTGTAGTTGTATTTGCTGTTGAAGATGTTGATTCTTCTTTAGACTCTTTTTTATCTTCGGCTTTTGTTTCTTTTTTCTCTTGTTTTTTGTCAGAAGATGAATCTTTTGCTTCAGAAGAACTTGAAGTAGCTCCACCATTTTTAACAATTGCATCAACATTTGTTCCTTCAGGACCAATAATCGTTAATAAACTATCTACAGGTGCAGTTTCGCCTTCTTGCACACCAATGTAAAGAATTGTTCCTTCATAGAAACATTCAAATTCCATAGTTGCTTTATCAGTTTCAATTTCTGCTAAAATGTCTCCTTCTTCAACTTTATCACCAACTTTCTTTAACCAAGTAGCAACTGTACCATCAGTCATTGTATCACTTAAACGTGGCATAGAAATAACAGTAACTCCTTTTGGAATTTCAACCCCTTCAGAAGAAGAGTCTTCTTTTGATTCGTCTTTAGAAGTGTCATCTGAATTTTCTTTTTTATCAGAACTTTCTTCAGATTTGTCATCTTCTTTTTTATCAGCATCACCTTTTAAAAGATCAGAAATATCTTCTCCTTCTTCACCAATAATAGCTAATAATTTATCAACAGGAGAAGTTTCACCTTCTTGAATACCAATATGTAGTAAAACACCTTCATGAAAAGATTCAAATTCCATGGTTGCTTTATCTGTTTCAATTTCTGCTAAAATATCGCCTTCTTCAATTTTATCTCCAACACTTTTTAACCATTTTGCCACAACACCTTCTTCCATGGTGTCACTTAAACGCGGCATATTTACAACTGTAGCCATATTTTATTTTATAAAAGGATAATCTTCTTGTTCATAAACCATATCATACATCTGTTGAGTTTCAGGATATGGAGAATCTTCTGCGAACTTTTCGCATTCTTTTACTTTTGCCTTCACTTCTTTATCCATTGAAGCAATTTCTTCTTCATTAGCAAACCCTTTTTCTAAAATAACTTCTCTTATTTGAGTAATCGGGTCTATTTTTTTATATTCTTCAACTTCGTCTTTTGTTCTATAATGCTGTGCATCAGACATTGAGTGACCTCTATACCTGTATGTTTTCATTTCTAAGAAAGTTGGGCCATCTCCACGTCTTGCTCTTTCAATAGCTTCATCTACAGCTTCAGCAACTTTAATTGGATTCATAGCATCTACAGGTCCACAAGGCATTTCATATCCTAAACCAAGTTTCCAAATATCTGTATGGTTTGCAGTTCTAGCAACAGAAGTACCCATTGCATACCCATTATTTTCAACAATAAAAATTACAGGTAATTTCCATAACATTGCCATGTTAAAAGCTTCATGCAAAGAACCTTGTCTTGCAGCTCCATCACCAAAACAACATAAAGTTACAGCGTCATTACCTTTATACTTATCAGCAAAAGCTAAACCAGCACCTAAAGGAATTTGACCACCAACAATTCCATGACCTCCATAAAAACGAAATTCTTTTGAGAAAATATGCATAGAACCACCCATACCTTTTGAAGTACCTGTAGCTTTCCCATACAATTCTGCCATTACTTTTTTAGGATCTTCGCCCATACCAATTGGTTGTACATGGTTTCTGTATGCTGTAATCATTTTATCTTTCGATAAATCCATAGCATGTAAAGCGCCTGCTAAAATAGCTTCTTGTCCATTATACAAATGCAAAAAGCCTCTAACTTTTTGTTGAATGTAAACAGATGCTAATTTATCTTCGAACTTACGCCAAAAAAGCATGTCTTTGTACCAATCTAAATAGGTTTGTTTGGTGATTTCTTTCATTTAAATAATGTATTGATTTGTTTAATCGTTTAAACAGTTTCTAATTTAACAATACTACAAAAATAACTGTTTTAAGTAGAATAAAAAAACAAGGTTTTACGAATTTAGCGAAAACGATTGCGCTAGCTGTTTGTTATTTGTCTTTTGCAATAATTAATGTTGCTTTTGCACCTGTTGCTAAATTCCATTCATTCGATGAAATTAACATGCCAGCATCATTAAAAACTTTAAAAGCTGCAGTGTTTGGTCCAGAAGTACCTTGATTTAAGGCTTCAATAACAATTGTATTGATACCAACATTTAAAGGAATATTGAATTTCTGATAGTTTTGCTCTAAGGTTAAATTGTAAATAACTGGAACATCGTTTACATAAATAGTAACTCTATCACCATCTGGATATTGATAATCTCTACAAATAATATTTACACTTTTAGAATCTGATCTAAAAGTTCCTAAATCTTGGTCTATTTTTGGAATAATATATTGACCGTTAATTTTTTTAAACGATTTTAAAAAACGTTGTTCGTTTAGTTTTTCTTTGGTTAAAATCCCTTTGTTATTTAATTTATCTTCTTCTTGCTTCTTTTTTAATTTTGCATTTTCTTTATCAAAAGCTTCTTTAAAGCCATTTGTTCCGTCAATTTCTAAAGATTTTGGTTTGATGGCTTCTTTTGAGTTATTTAAAATAACTGCTTTTGTTTTACCACCTTCTTTAGATCCTTTATTGGAGTCTAATTGAGCGAAAATTGTTGCCGATAAAAATAGACAACTAATTGTAAAAAAGTATTTTAAATGTGATTTCATAAGAATATATTTATAGCAATTATAGTACAAATATAATGCCGATTTTATATCATGTGCTTTACAAACTGTTAAAA
The DNA here is from genome assembly GCF_000687935.1 of Polaribacter sp. Hel_I_88. Classification (NCBI taxonomy): domain Bacteria; kingdom Pseudomonadati; phylum Bacteroidota; class Flavobacteriia; order Flavobacteriales; family Flavobacteriaceae; genus Polaribacter; species Polaribacter sp. Hel_I_88. Next base: position 3,081,689 of record NZ_JHZZ01000001.1, read on the forward strand.
AATATTATTCTACAGGAAAATTAAAATAAGTATTTCTAAAAGGTTCGTTTTTTAACGTAAAATGCCACCATTCGTTTTCATAAGGTTTAAAGTTGTTTTCTAACATCATTTTGCGCAATAACATTCTATTTTCTTTTTGTTCTTTAGTTAAATTTGGATAAAAAGGATGAGATTGAACACCGAAAAAATCATAAGGACTTCCCATATCTAATTCTTTGCCAGTTTTTGTATTAACAATTGTTAAATCTACTGTACTTCCTCTCGTATGTCCAGATTTTGATGCAATATACCCTTGGTTGAATAATTCCGATTTTGGTACTTTTGGGTAATATTCTTGCTTCATTAACGTATCACTCAAAACTTTTGCCCATTTTACAAAATGATTTACGGCTTCTTGTGGTCTATACGCATCAAAAACTTTTAAACTCAACCCTTCTTTTAAAAGTTGTGCTTGTACTTTTTTAAGTTGATGTGCAGCTTGCGCTGTTATAATTACACAATCATTTTTATAACCATCAATTTTTTTACCAATAAAATTATTGTTGCTTAAATATCTTAATTCTTTTTGAATTGATGCATCTACATCACTCAAATAAACAAAACCATTAGGGATTTCTTGCGCAAAATTTAACGCGCTAAAAGCGAAAATAAATAAGTACAGTATTTTTTTCATAACCCAAAAATAATAAAAAAGAAGGGAAGTTTAATACGTGCTATATCTCGCATAAAAATATTGAAAAATTCCATAAGAAATAAAGCCCAAAGCCATAACTGCCATTAAAATATCTCCAAAAGACAAGCTATGCAAATAGCGAAACATTTCTTGAGTTCCTTTTATTTTATCAGGATTTTTGGTGGATGCTGCTTTGTAAATAAACCATGCGAAAATTAAAAAGGAAACACCTCTTGATGTTATTCCGAATTTGCCAGATTTTTTTAAAAAACTGAATGATTCTATATTTTCTGACTTTTTTATATTGTTTAAATAGTTTTTTTTATACACGATATAAAATTGATTTAAAGCAGAAAAAAATACAATAATAGCCATTGCATATAAAATATATTGGCCATTTTCTAATTTTAAAACATTGGATGCTATTGTTTCTTTTGAAACATCTTTACTTGCAATATTAAAAACTTTATAAAGAATAGAAACCCCAAAAGAACCATAAATAATTCCTCTTGTAAAAAAATCGATGCTTAAGAAATACTTTTTGTTGTTATCTTCTTTTTTTAAGACTTTATACGCTTTAAAAAACCGCCAAATTGCATAAGCTAATATTCCAAGACCAATAATAATTAAAAGTATTTTTCCAAAAATTTGATCTTCCAAAAATTTAATAACACCATTTTTATTGGCAACTTTTCCACCAAGATTTAAAGCAGCTAAAAAGGTTAAGATTCCTAAAAGAATGTATAGAAATCCTTTTGTATAAAAGCCTATAGTTCGTATTTTTTGTATCATTTTTAATAATATAAAACAAAATTAGTGTTAAAAGATGTTTGATTATAATACAATCAATTTAAATATGAATGTTTTTCAAATAAATGGCTAATTTTGCAACTTATGAATGAACTTACTTTAACAACTCCTGCGCTTTTATTTTCGGCAATTTCTTTGATTATGCTTGCTTATACAAATCGGTTTTTGGCATACGCTTCTGTTATAAGAAGTTTGCATGACAAGTATTTAAAAGAAAAAGACGATTCGCTCCTAAGACAAATTAAAAATTTAAAATTGCGTTTAAATTTGACAAAATGGATGCAAATATTCGGAATTACAAGTTTGTTATTCTGTGTATTAACAATGTTTTTGATTTTTATAGGCTCTACAGTAATTGCAGTGTACGCTTTTGGTTTAGGCTTAGTTTTGTTATTGATTTCTTTGGCATTGTTAATCAAAGAAATTCAAATTTCTACTCAAGCACTACAACATCACATTGCTGATATTGAAGAGTATTTAAAGAAAAAGTAAGTTTTATAAGATTATTCTCAATATAGGCACTTTCAGAAGTAGTTTAATTTTTTGAAAATTATTTTAAAAAAGTGATAGAAAATTATAATTTTCTATCACTTTTTTAATTTATATACCTTTTTTATGTTTCGCAGTAACCTTATTGCATAGTTATCCTGTGTTTTTAATTTTTATTTTAAAAATTTAGGCTACTTTTTGTAAAATTTGATTTTGCATTCTTCTGCCAATTTCAAGGCAATTTGCAGTATGAATACCAAAGAATATCCAAAGTATTTCTGTTGGTTTGGTTTTCGCTTTTATCTTTTTTAGATGATAATGTTCCTTTTCTTTACCAAAACCCCCCTCTAATCTAGAAGCTCTTTCTTTGGTAATCATTTTTTTGAGCTTTTTTTGCTCTTTATGATGCTTTGAAGGTCTTCCTTTAGGTTTGAAGTCTGTTTGTATATGGTTTGAAGTTGCAAAAACTCTGTTCTTATTCGTTGCATAAATAGCATCTGCACCAAGTATTTTAATTTTCCTATTGGTTAATCCTTGTGCCTTATAAACTGTATTTTTAAATTGTGTCCCTTCATTAAAGTTATCAAAACTTATTTTCTGTATAAAGTTAATTCCATCAATTTGAAGTTTGTTTACTTTTGCCCCAAATTCTACTTTTTTTATCTCTTTTCCTCTCACTATTGGACGTAAGTAATCTTTGCTTATGCTTACGATTCTATTCTTTGGTTTTTCTCCTTTCTCAAACAGTAAATACTGTTGTGAGAATATTTTTTTTACTGTATTTAGTGTTTTATAAAAACGATTTGGCATTGTAAAATAATGTTGTTTTTCAAGAGTTTTAATCTCCGCTAATAATTTGCGTAATAGTTTTAAAAAAGCTCTTGTTATGGAGGTTCTTTTCTTTGTTGTTTTTCTTCGCATTTTACTATAACCAACATATCTTTTTGACCATTTCAAGTATTTGGTTCTAGGAAGTTTTACACCTAAAGATTTACAAATTATCTTCATTTGTTTATAGCACCAGTCAACAGATTCTTTCAATAGTTTTTGATCTGTTGGATAGCGAACTTCACTCTCATAACAAGTGGCATCTGTTGTTGCTTTTTCTTGTTCATCAATATATTTACTCCAATAATTAAATAGTATTTTTTCTGTTGAACTAATGTTTAAATCAGCAGCTAATTCGCAACGTATTTGACTCACTATTTTATAGTTTTCAAGGGTATCAAATCCTAAATAAATACCACAAAAAAACTGATAATTATAATTGGAATTCAACTGCTCAATCAAACGCTTATCAGAACAACAAGCATAATGTTTTAAAAACATTAAACCTAATTTTCCTTGAGGGCTAAAAATACAGTCTGGTCCTTTGATAGCTTCTGTAATTTTAAATGATTTGACTAAATTTTTCCAAGGAATTGCACTGTAAATTTTACCTAAATCAGACATTAAAAAACGTGCTTTGAATTTTTCTAATTCCTCTGTAGAGGATAAAAAAGAAAAAGAGTACTGGAAGTCAGAAATTCTTCGTATTTTCATATTTGTAAAAAAGAAAAACCCCGTTTTTTAGGCTTTTTGCCTATTTACGGGGTTTGGTTTATCTAAAATACAACTTATTTAACTGATAAACAAGTGTTTATTTAATTCTGAAAGTGCCAATATAAAATTTCTGAAAAAGAAATGTCACTGGAACTGACAGGTTTCTCTAGATACCTTTTCTTAATACTTCTATTTCATCTTCAAAAGAGGATGATTCAAACCATTCACTTCATTTTTAATTACTTCAAACTTTTCGATGTTTGCAAAAAGTTTTGATAAACTTTTAAAACCATAACTTCTAGGATCAAAACTAGGATCTATTTTACGGATGTTTAAACCCAAAGTAGAGATGTGTGCTTTTTCTTCTTCATCCGTAGAAATATCAAAAGCTTTCATGACTGTTTTCCAATCGTCTTTTGAAAGTCTTAAATTTGGCGTAGCTTCCTTTGCTTTTTTAGTGGTTGGTTTTTTAGTAGTTTTTGATGTAGAAGTTGTTTTTTCTTCAGTTTCCTCATTTTCTTCAGATTCTTCTTTTAAGTTTTCTGTAAACGTAAAAACTTCGCAAGATTTTACAAAAGCAGTTGGCGTTTTTTTCTCTCCAATTCCCATAACAAACAAACCTTCTTCTCGAATTCTTTTAGCAAGACCAGTATAATCACTATCACTAGAAACAATACAAAAACCTTCTGTATTTTTACCATGCAAAATATCCATGGCATCAATAATTAAAGCGCCATCTGTTGAGTTTTTACCAGTTGTGTAAGAAAATTTCTGAATGGGAGTAATAGAATGTTGGTTTATAATCGCTTTCCAACTATTCATTTGTTGCGATGTCCAATCGCCATAAATTCTTCTAATAGTTGCTTTTCCGTATTTAGAAACTTCATCAATAATTTCTTTAATGAGTTTTGGTTGAGCATTATCACCATCTATTAATACTGAAATATTGAATTTGTTTTCCATTTGATTATAAAGTTTTGAGTGTTTTTTTATGTTGATTAAATGAGAATGATAGTTTTTTTTATGACCTAATTCCTGAAATTTTAAATGTGTTATTAAAAAGGAAAGTTAGCAAATTAAAACGACATATAATATTTGAGTTCGTATGTATAGTGAAGTGAAAATCAAATTTTTTTAGTTTCTGAATTTAGTCAACTAAAACTTGATGTATGGCTCCTTCCATTTGTATTTCTGCCATATCTAACAACATTTTATGTTCTTTTGGTTTTAAAATAGAAAGTTCTGTACAAGATAAAATTACTGGGTTTTCTTCAGAATATTTATAAATTATTGAATGGTATTTTTTTATCAAATCATCAGTTTCAATTTCATCGTAAATTTGTTTTCGTACTTCATCAATAAAAACCATATCTTCTTCATTAGGTAAAATTACTTCAATATTATTTGCTTTAAATTGATTTTTAATATAATCGGATTTCATACTAAATAGCGAACCAAATAGCACTACTTTTTTCCATTTGTTCTCTTTAATTTTTTTAATACTTAGATGAACAGGATGAATAATGTTTTGAGAAATAGTCAATCGATCAATGGTTTTGTGAAGCGTAATATTTGGTACTAGTAAAGAATCAACTTTTAAACTATTTATTTGATTTGTGTATTGAGAAACTGCATTATCTAACTTTTCTGAAACATAAGGTAACAGTGAATTTATGGTATTAAAATCTGCATTTAAAAGTAAAAACGGACACGTACTAAAACCGCCTTTTTCTCTATTGTAAATCTTGTTTAGGTTCTTTAAATAAAAGGAAGTTGTTCTACTACCAAGTCCTAATATTGCAAGTTTATTTTTTATCATATTAGTTTCTATTTAAAACATAATCAGCAAAATAAGCTTTGCTATCCAAAATTTTAGTTTTTAAACTAAAATCGGTCTTTGAAATAATTTTTTTTATCAAATCATCATTATATTTTCTTGAAATTTCAGTGTGAATTTTTTCTCCTTTTTTAAAGTGATATTTTTTACCAATGGCTTTAATTTCTACTGATTGATCTGCTGTACTCATTATAAAGCTCTTTGCAATGCCTTCTTCCTCATTATATTCTGGGTGATGTTTAAATTGGTTGATATTAAAATTAGCTTCTAATTCCTTGTTAATTCTATCAAGTAAGTTCATGTTGAATTTTGCAGTAATTCCTTGACTATCATTATAAGCTGGCCCCACAATTTCTTCCGATTTTATCAAGTCTACACCTAACAATAACTTATCTCCTGAATTAAGATTATCACCTAAATTGTAAATAAATTTTGAGGCTAATTCATCATTCATATTTCCTATATTGGAGCCTAAAAACAAAATTATTTTAGGATTTTTACTCGTTTTTAAGGTGTCTAAAACTTTAAAATAATCTCCTTGTAGTGTTTTTATGGATAATTTGGGAATTTCACTTTTTAAATTTTCTTTTAAAAGTGATAAAGCATTCGAAGAAATATCGATAGGGAAATAGTCAAAATTGTAGTTTTCATTAACTAAAACTTTTAGTAATTCCTTGGTTTTTAAGCCATCACCAGCTCCTAATTCAATTAACTCAAAATAAGAATCTTTTTGAATATCAAACGAATTGATTAACTCGTGGGTTTTGTTTTTAAAAATATCAAACTCACATCTTGTTAAATAATATTCAGGTGAATTCATGATCTTAACAAAAAGTGCGTCTCCTATTTTATCATAAAAATATTTTGAGGGTAATTTTTTAGGTGTTGAATCTAAACCTTGCTGAACTTCTTTCTTAAATATATTGTTCATATTATTTTACTAATCTTAAACCTGTAAATTGCCACCTATCAGAAGTGTGAAAAAAGTTACGATACGTGTTTCTACTATGATTTTTAGAAGTTGCTACAGAAGCACCTCTTAAAACCATTTTATTGCTCATAAATTTGCCATTATATTCGCCAACAGCGCCATTTTCTTTTTCGAATCTTGGATATGCCAAATAAGCACTGTTTGTCCATTCCCAACGTTTTCCCCAATCTAAATTGTTGGAAGCAATTTCCCATTCAAATTCGGTTGGCAAACGCATTCCTTTCCATTCTGCAAAAGCACTAGCTTCATAATAATTAATGTGACAAAGTATTGCATTTTCATCTACTTTTTGCATTCCTGCAAGCGTGTAATAATGCCATTTGTTATTCATTTTATGCCAATATAAAGGCGAATTAATTTGTTCATTATTTACCCAACTCCAACCTTCATCTAACCAAAGATTAAAATCTGAATAGCCACCAGCATTCATAAACTCTATATATTCTCCATTAGTTATGAAGTAATTATTTATTTCAAAATCATCAACATAAACTTTATGAACTCCTAATTCATTATCGTAACAAAAATCGGTTCCTTGATAGCCAATATCATAAACTCCAGCTTTTATTTTTATACATTTTGAGTCTGTATTGCTGTCTTTTACTAGATTATAAGCTGCATCTAAACTTGGAAAAATAGGGTTGTGTCCCAGCATATATTTCACATCTGTAATTAATAATTCTTGATGTTGTTGCTCATGATTTAAACCAAGTGTAATTAAATCTGTCACTTTTTTATCAGAAATATCCTTTAAATATTCCTGCATTTTAGCATCTACGTATTTTCTATAATCTAAAATCTTACTAGTACTGGGTCTTGACATATTACCTCTGTTGTTTTGTAAAATTCTTTCACCAACAGTATTATAATAGCTATTAAAAAGATAGTTGAAGTTTTTATCGAACTCGTGGTAATTTTTTGCATGATTTTTTAAAATAAAAGTTTCAAAAAACCAAGTTGTATGTGCCAAATGCCATTTTGCAGGACTTGCAAAATCAACCACCTGAACTGCATAATCTTCTATTTCTAAAAGACTGCAAAACTCAATAGTTTTTTGTCTTATTAGCTGATATTTATGTAATAAGCTCATTTATTTTTTGTTTAAAATGCTCTTTATTTATAGAGCTTGATTTTTTTGTGTTGTTTAAAACAAATAATTAGACTAATATAATAATTAAAGATTTAAAAGTTAAAATTCTTATTGAATGCGTTACAATTAAATCTGAATCAGCAAATATTAAAAGTTATGTTTAAAAATACTTTTATTAAAATGGAAGCACTTATAAAATGAAAACATGTAAGTCCCTCTTAAATACTTAAGAGTTAAATTTTACTATTATGTTTCAGAAAATTATTTTTTTTAAGTTTTACACAAAAAAAAAGTAAGCCTCGTTTTTAAAATAAAAACGACGACTTACCAAGTAAACTAATAAAACCAAGTATTAGTAAGAATATGAGAAGTTAGCTTTCTCATAAATTTTTATTCTTTGCTATCTTTATGATCGAAACTTAAAACGCGTTTTAATTTCCATTTATTGTTATCTAAAATCCAAAGATGTGTAAATTGTGCAGTGCCTGTTTTGCGAATTTTTATTATTTTCTTTAACGTAAAAATCGTGTTTGCCATTTTGAATTGCACCATAAACTTTTCCATTGTTTTTAAGTTGATGCACTTCTAAAGAGTTTTCAACTAACTTTCTTGTAAAAGTTCCAGGGTTTGTACAAATGTTGTTTTTAACAGCATTTATAAACTCTTCTCTATTTTGAACACCAACAATATCATGATAAAACTCAATATCTTCAGCGATAATCAGTTCTAATTTATCAACCTCACAATTGTTAAAAGCTCTATCAAAAATAATACTGTCATTCGCTTTTAATACTTTATAAATTTCAGAATTTTTATCAACTTGTGCAGTGCTTATCAAACTAAAAAGAAATACACTTATAGCAATTACTAATTTGTAAAAAGCAGATTCTTTAAAGGATGCTAAAAGTGAATTCATAATTAATTGTTTTTAAGATCTGTTAAAAGTAAGATGAGTTAAAGAAATCTTGAGGCTTTTATAAAACCTCAAGAAATCTAATTTTGGTTGATTGATCTAATTAATTCTATTTTTATTTAGCAGAAATACTTCCACCAGAAGTTGATGTCTTTTTTACCTTTTTTGGGTTTCCTTTAAAATCGATATCTCCACCACTTGTAGCAACTGCATCTATATTTTCTGAAGCATAAATGTTAATATCTGCACCACTTGTAACCTTAACAGTCGCATTTTTACTCTCTAAGTCATATCCGTTAATAGAAGCACCACTTGTTGCAGTAGCTGTGTGATTGTTTGCAATTCCTGAAATTTTAATCCCAGCACCACTTGTAGCTGCAGTGCTTACAGAATCAGCATCTAAAGAAAGTCTAATATCTGCACCACTTGTAGCAATAACAGCCATCATTTCTGTTTTTATCATTTCTTCAGCATACACATCTGCACCACTTGTAGCAGTAATTGCGTCTAAATTTGTTACAGTAACATGAATCTTTTTAGCTTCTGCTCTCCAGATATTCTTTTCCGAATAAATTTTTAAAACACCTTCGTTAATTTCTGTAAAAATAATATCGTGCAGATTTTCATCAGCTTCTACAATAATTTCATTTTTAGAACCTTGAGTTATGTACAAATCTAAACCTGTGCTAATGGTTATTTTTGTAAAATCTGCTTTAGCACTTCTGTTTTCTGTAATTACATTTTTATTTCCGTTAACGCTATTAAACATATTTGCGTTACAAGAACTTAAAATTGTTGCTAAAAATAGTACTGAAAAAAATGTTTTGATTGATGTTTTCATAATGGTTGTTTTTGTATTATACTTCAAAGTTCTTTAAATAGACGTTTAAAAAGAAAGTTTGGTTGCCCAACTGTTGTTTTTTTGTACTGAATTGTATAAAAACAACTTAGTCTTCTTTTTCAGGTTCAGTTTCTTGTTTAATTTCAATGACTTTTTCATCATCTTTAACTTCACAATCTGTGCATGTTAAGTTTTTAGATGTCATTTTAAAGTGATGATCTACCATTTCTTTATCATAAATATCCTCTTCATTATCAATGTTTGATAAAAAGTATTTTGTGGTTACATCAAAATAAACAAATACATTTTCTGGTATGTAAAAGATTAGGTTTACTTCTTCATCTTTCCAGATATTTTTAAAATCAGATAAAAAGTAAGCATCTAAAATAATAGTATTATCTACAATTTTAAATTTGTATCTAATTTTTTCTGAATTTAAACTTGCGCTACTTTTACTTTTTCCTTTTGATTCTTTTTGAACAATTAAGTAACTTTCATCAGAAGAACTTTTTCTAACATCAACTCTTATATTATTCGTATACACCATTTTTTCGCCATCAATTTCTACTTCTTCTTTTCGAGAACTTCTTCTTAAAGTGGGTTTGAAATAAATAGTATCATCATTTACCATTTTAATTTGTAAAGTATCATTGGCAATAAGGTTCAAAGAATTTTTTGTTGATGATTGCCCATAATTTGCATGCGATGTTCCAAAATCTAATCCCGTAAAAATTAGTGCTAAAAGAGAAACAATCCAAATACCTAATAATGATAATGATGCAGGTTTGCTTAACTTTTGTACGTTGCTAGATAAAATTCTTAATCCTAAAATAAATAAGATTAAAAACGGAATTCCAATTAAAAATAGTCCTGCTAAAGTAAGCAGCCAAACAGGTAATTTAGCTTCGTAAAAGAAAGGTGGATACTCCAAACCATCTACATTTAACCACTCTAAACTTCCGATAGAAAACCCTCCAATAATTAGAGATAAAATAACAGCAGCAGAAACAAAAATTATAATGATACCAATAAACTTGCCAATTACTTTAAAAATAGCGAGTATAATTTTACCAATTGTATCTACAAAATCGCTTGCTCCGTTATTTTTTTTTGTCTTTGCTGAAAACGTTTTATTCATTTTATCAGAAAATTCATTTGCACCATCTTTTATTTTTTCGGATGCTTTGTTGGCAAATACAGTAACGTTTTCTGACATATTATTAAACTCTTCACGAATCTTTTTTTCGATGTTATCGATGTTTACAGGTTCGCCTTCCATTTGTAATTTTTCTGCGGTTGTTTTTGCTTCTGGCAACAAAATCCAAAGTATAATGTAGGCTAAAGGAGAAAAACCAGAGGCAAATAAAACTATAAATAAAATACGTATCCAAATAACATCAATATTAAAATAATGCCCAATACCAGAACAAACACCACCCAAAAATTTGTCATCTCCATCTCTAAATAATTTTCTGCTAGAAGCTGTATTTCTTTGATAAGAATAACTAGCATCGCTATAAGCCTCTTCAGCATCTGCATAATCTTCTGGTTGCCCCATTATCTTAATAATATCATCAATATCACCTTCGTTAACAACCTGTCTTACATCCGTTATTTTTTCTGATAAAAGCTCGCTAATTCGTGCTTCAATATCTGCAATAATTTCATTTTTTCCTTGAGGATCGTCGCTCAAAGATCTAGAAATAGATTCTAAATATCTTCTTAATTTCTGATAGGCAACTTCATCTATATGAAAGAAAAATCCGCCTAAATTTATGTTGATAGTCTTATTCATTGGTAGTTGGTTTTTTGCTAGTTACTTGACTTACTGAGTTGATTAAATTGTTCCATGTTTTGTTTAATTCCTTTAAAAACATGCCTCCATTTTCTGTTAAAACATAATATTTTCTTGGAGGTCCAGAAGTGGATTCTTCCCATCTATAGGTAAGCAAACCTGCATTTTTGAGTCGTGTTAAAAGTGGATAAATGGTTCCTTCAACCACAATCATTTCAGCTTCTTTTAGTGTTTCGAGTATTTCAGAAGTGTAAGCATCTCCATTTTTTAAGATGGATAAAATACAGAATTCCAAAACACCTTTACGCATTTGTGCTTTTGTGTTTTCAATCTTCATATATATAATGTGTTAAGAAGCCCATCCTAACCTTCCCATTTCGTCTAAGCTCAATGCAGGCGAAAGGAAGGAACTGTTGTGTGAGCATTTTATTCGTTAAAATCATATTTTAATTTTTACGCTGAACTTGTTTCAGCTTTTTTCTGTTTTCAATCATTTTCCTCCTTTTGGAGGGATTAAGGGAGGCCTTTCCGTTTTCAATCTGTTCCCCTCTTTTGGAGGGGCTAGGGGAGGCTTATTTCACAAACTTTATCGTAAACGGATATTTATAATTTTCGCCATCTTTTGCTTTTATAGAGGCTATAATTACTAATACAATTCCTAAAATGTAAATAATTCCTGCAATAGAGCCAAAACCCAAAAATCCAAAAATGTTATCAAAACCAAAATCGAAATTTATATCTAAGTTGTTCCAATTTAAGTGATTTCTGTTTCTGTTAAACAAAGAACCAAAAGCAAAAGGAATAAATAATATTGTTAAAAGAAATACATATAGCGTATAACTAATATTAAAATTTACAGCTTCTTTGCCTTGTTCATCTAAAAAAGTACTTCTATCTTTTAAGGTTTGCCAAGCAATTAAAGGCGTAATAATATTGCCAAATGGAAACATAAAACCTGCAAATGCAGAAATATGAATTAAAAATGCGTTGGTATTTTCGTTATTATTTTTCATTTTTTAAGTTTGATATAATACTTGCTTATGCAAATATATGTTCTTAAAAAGGTATTGTGCAATACATAGTACTATAATTAACATTTTTTTAACATATTCAAAAATGAATAAAAAGCTTTAAAACTATTGTTATTACTGACTTTAATTAAAATTTAGCTATCTTTGAAAGCAGATTAATAAAATAAATAAAAATAAATTAACAATCTGTTTTTAATAAAAACTTTAAAAAAATCAATCTAAAAAATGAAACTTACACCTGCAAAAGTCAATTTTTTCAATTTTATAAAACTTCCTTTGGCATATTTTGGAGGTGTAAGAGTAAAATCGATTACAGAAAAGGAAGCGATTGTAACTATAAAACATAAATGGATGAATCAAAATCCGTTTAAAAGTATGTTTTGGGCTGCACAAGGAATGGCTGCAGAAATGCCTACAGGAATCTTAGTAATGCAAGCTATTGAAAATTCTAAACGTAAAGTTTCCATGCTAGTAACACATCAAGAGGCAGACTTTTTTAAAAAAGCTACAGGTAAAATTACATTTTCTTGTACTGGAGGAAATGAAATAAGAGAAGCCATTCAGAAATCGATAGAAACAGGAGAAGGACAAAAGATTGTTTTAACATCCGAAGGTAAAAACAAAGATGGAGTAGTGGTTTCTAACTTTAGTTTTCATTGGAGTTTGAGAGTAAAACCTCTTTAATTCCCTATTTCGACTTTGCTCAATACAAGCTCTAGGGAAAACTGATGTTGTAAAAATGTTACTAAAAAAAATAAAAATCCTTAAAACTTAGATAATTTGAGAGCAGTTCGTATTCAAAAAAATCTATTTTTTCTTTCGATGAATTTCAGGTTTTTTCTCTTTATAATCACAATCTTGAAAAATTCCACAAGAAACACTTTTACGAGCTAAAGATTTAGTGGTTTCAAATTGTTTGTAAAAAGCTTCTAATTCTGGAGATAAATATTTCATAATTTTTTTTCAAAAATAGTTTAAATTTTAAAATTCTGATATCAATATAATCTTAAGAAATTATTAAATTTAAGGATTATTTTGTCCATTTATGTAACAAAACAATATCTTAATCATCTTATAAATATAACTAAAATACTAAAACTATGTTTCAAGATAAGCTACCAAACAATTCCCCAAAAAGAAATATCACTATGAATGCTCACGAAATTGATTATAAGATTTTCGGAGAAGAAATGCAATTTGTAGAAATTGAATTAGATCCTCAAGAAGGAGTTGTTGCAGAAGCTGGTACTTTTATGATGATGGATGACCACATTAAAATGAATACCATTTTTGGTGATGGATCTAATCAAGAAAAAGGTATTTTAGGTAAAATATTTTCTGCTGGAAAACGAATTTTAACGGGTGAAAGTTTATTTATGACCGTTTTTACAAACGATGGAATTGGCAAAAAGCAAATCTCTTTTGCATCACCTTATCCAGGAAAAATAATTCCCATTGATTTAGCCGAATTTGGAGGAAAATTTATCTGTCAAAAAGATGCTTTTTTATGTGCTGCAAAAGGAGTTTCAATCGGAATTGAATTCTCTAAAAAGTTAGGAAGAGGGTTATTTGGTGGCGAAGGTTTTATCATGCAAAAAATCGAAGGTGATGGTTTAGGCTTTATTCATGCAGGAGGAACTATGGCTAAAAAAGTCTTAAAACCTGGTGAAGTTTTAAAAGTTGATACAGGTTGTATTGTCGGTTTTACAAAAGAGGTAGATTATGATATTGAGTTTGTTGGTGGTATAAAAAATACTGTTTTTGGTGGCGAAGGTTTATTTTTTGCAACTTTACGTGGTCCAGGAACTGTCTATATTCAATCTTTACCTTTTAGCAGATTAGCAGGTAGAGTGTTGGCAATGGCTCCACAAACAGGCAATGGAAGTAGAGGAGAAGGCTCTGTTTTAGGTGGCATTGGTAATTTATTAGATGGTGATAATAGATTTTAAACCACATGACTTTTAATAAAAAAACCTAAACTTTTAGAAAAGTTTAGGTTTTTTATATTTAAGAACTAGAAGGAAATTAATTTTCCATAGAATGATACACAGAATTTACATCATCATCTTCTTCTAATTTTTCTAATAATTTTTCAACATCAGCTTTTTGTTCATCATTTAATTTTACAGTTGATGTCGGAATTCTTTCAAATCCAGAAGATAAAATTTCTATATTATTTTCTTCAAAATAAGATTGTAAAGAACCAAATTGCTCAAAAGGAGCATAAATTATAATTCCATCTTCATCATCAAAAACCTCTTCCACATCAAAATCAATTAATTCTAATTCTAATTCCTCTAAATCTGTAGTAATATCTTCTTTCTTTAAAGTGAAATTACAAACGTGATCAAACATAAAAACAACAGAACCAGAAGTTCCTAAATTTCCATCATTTTTATTAAAAGCGGCTCTAATATTAGCAACAGTTCTGTTATTATTATCGGTTGCAGTTTCTAAAAGAATGGCAATTCCATGAGGAGCATAGCCTTCAAAAAGTACTTCTTTATAATCTGCTGTATCTTTGTCAGTTGCTTTTTTTATGGCTCTTTCAACATTGTCTTTTGGCATATTTGCTGCCTTAGCATTCTGCATAACAGCTCTTAAACGCGAGTTTGCTTCAGGATTTGGACCACCTTCTTTTATAGCCATCACAATATCTTTACCAATTCTAGTAAAGGTTTTTGCCATTGCTGACCAACGCTTCATTTTACGTCCTTTTCTTAATTCGAATGCTCTACCCATTTCTGTTGTTTGTTTTTTAAATGCTTACAAATGTAAAAATAAGTAAGTTGGTTTACAATTATTTTATTAGGGACTTTTTGTTTAAAATAATGTCACAAATTCACGAATTAGAAAGAAATAATTGATAATAATTAAGACCTAGTTTTGTCTTTTCGACGATAGGAGAAATCACATAATCTTGCTCAACTTTATGCTCTAACTCTTTTAAGACTTCTCCAAAAAGTCCTTTAGATTAGCAAAGTATAATTATTGCATTTAATTCATATATTTAGAACACTAAAGAATTGTTACTTTTTTAATGAAAAAGAATGGAGTGAACTTGTCAAAAGTCCAGATTAATAAGATCTATACTTCGTATTAGTCTCCATTCTTTTATTACCGATTACAAAGGACCAAATAGAATTTCAGCTTCGCCCTTTTAAAGGTTTTAGTCAACGTAATCATCTTTTACTAACACAAAACAAAATTATGAAAATTAAACAAACTATTGGTATTGACATTAGCAAATTAACTTTTGATGTCCGTATTCACAGTAACCAGTGTTATCAATCATTTGAAAACAACTCAAAAGGATTTAAAGCACTTGTAAAATGGGTCGAAAAAAACAACCCAATTTCTAAAGAGCAAACTTTATTTGTTTTAGAACATACAGGTATTTATTCTGAAGAAATCTCATTATTTTTTGATATAAATAACTTTTATTTTGCACTAATTCCAGGTTTAGAAATAAAGAAATCCCTTGGTATTTCTAGAGGAAAAGATGATAAAGTAGATGCCACAAAAATAGCACTTTATGGGTATCGATTAAGAGATGAAATTAAACCTTATAAACTTCCATCAAAAAATATTCATCAACTAAAACGCTTATTAACATTAAGAGAAAGGCTAGTAAAACAAAATGCTGGTTATAAAGCAACACTTAAAGAACAAAAAAGAATTTATACTAGAAAAGAGAATCAACTTCTTATAGAAACCCAAGAGAAAATGATAAAATATTTTACCAAACAAATTAAGAATATTGAGGCTGAAATGAACGTAATAATTAAGGCTAATGAACAACTTAAAAAACAATATAAACTAATTGTGAGTATCAAAGGAGTGGGTAGTCAGACAGCTTTATTTATGATTGTAACAACAAACGGATTTACAAAGTTTGCTTCTTGGAGAAAGTTTGCTTCTTATTGTGGAATTGCACCTTTCCCTAATACCTCTGGAACAAGTATTAGAGGAAGAACTAAAGTGAGTAATCTTGCTAACAAAAAAATAAAAAGCCTCTTTGATATGTGTGCAAAATCAGCAATACAAAATAACCCAGAAATGAAAATATTTTACCATAGAAGACTCGAACAAGGAAAAAATAAAATGAGCACAATTAACATCATAAGAAATAAACTATTATCACGAATTTTTGCTACTATAAAAAGACAAACTCCTTATGTAGATGTATTAAAATATGCTGCGTAAATAAATCAAAATATATTTGGTAAAGTCATAGAATACGAAGTGAAAGGTTTTTGAGATTTTTAATTTTTCACACAATCTACTTTTTAATTCTTGAATTCGTGGCATTTTCATCAAACAAACTCGTAATAATTATTTTAAAAGTTCATAAGATTGTTTTGCAATCTCAATCTCTTCATTAGTTGGAATGACTAAAATTTTTACTTTTGATGATTTACTTTGAATTTCTCTAATTTCTTTAGAGCGAATATTATTTTTTTTGTCATCTAAATTGATACCTAAAAAATCTAAATTTTCACAAGCTAATTTTCTCATGATAGCTGAGTTTTCTCCAATTCCTGCAGTAAAAATTATGGCATCTAATCCGTTTAAAATGGCAACATATGAACCTATATATTTTTTAATTCTATAAGCAGCTAAATCTAAAGCATTTTGGCAGTTTTCATTTCCTTCAGCCGCTTTTTCAGAAATTTCTCGTAAATCAGAAAAACCAGTTAAACCCTGCATCCCAGATTCTTTGTTTAATAAGTTGGAAACTTCATCAGCAGATTTGTTTAATTTTTTCATCAGAAAGAAAATAACAGATTGGTCTATATCTCCTGAACGAGTTCCCATAATCAATCCATTCATAGGGCCAAAACCTAAAGAATTTTCGATACTTTTTCCATCTTTTATGGCAGACATAGAGCAGCCATTTCCTAAATGAATTGTAATAATTTTTGATGATTTTTCTTTTCCTAAATATTCAATAGTTTTTTCTGAAACATATTTATGACTTGTGCCATGAAATCCATATGCCCTTATTTTATAATCATTTAAATACGAATTATCAATGGCATATTGATACGCTTCTTTTGGCATTGTTTGGTGAAAAGCAGTATCAAAAATAGCAATTTGTTTTGCAGTTGTAAAAATGGTTTCTGCAATTTCAATTCCTTTTAAATTTGCAGGATTGTGCAAAGGTGCTAAATCAAATAAATCACGAATACTATTTTTTACTTCAGCTGTAATTACAACAGTTTTGCTAAATTTATTTCCTCCATGAACCACTCTATGCCCAACAGCTTCAATTTCATCAACATTAGTTATAACACCAATTTTTGCATCTAACAATGTTTTTGCAATCTTTTGTAAACCTATTTCATGGTTTAAAATAGATAGATTTTCAGAGTGTTTTTTACCATTTTTTTCATGTGTAAAAATGGCATCATCAAAACCAATTCTTTCAACCAAACCTACACATTCTACAGTTTGAGATGGCATTTCTATCACTTGATATTTTAAAGAAGATGATCCCGCATTTAAAACTAAAATATTCATACTTATGCTTGATTTGCTTGAATAGCTGTTAATAAAACTGTGTTGAAAATATCATCGACTGTACAACCTCTACTTAAATCGTTTACAGGTTTGTTTAATCCTTGTAACATTGGGCCAATTGCCAAAGCTCCAGTTTCTCTCTGAATAGCTTTATAGGTATTATTTCCAGTATTTAAATCAGGAAAAATCAACACAGATGCTTGCCCAGCAACCATAGATTCTGGCATTTTTGTTTTTGCAACAGACATGTCAACAGCTGCATCATATTGAATGGGGCCTTCAATTAATAAATCTGGATTCAATTTTTTAGCAATTTCTGTCGCTTTTCTTACCTTCTCAACTTCTTCTCCTTTTCCAGAACTTCCTGAAGAATAAGACAACATTGCCACTTTTGCTTTAATACCAAATGCTTCTGCAGACGCTGCTGATGAAAGTGCAATTTCTGCTAATTGTTCTGCATTCGGATTAGGATTTACAGCACAATCACCCATTACAGAAACTCTGTCTGACAAACACATAAAAAATACTGATGAAACTACAGAAACACCTGGTTTTGTTTTGATAATTTGCAAAGCTGGTTTTATAGTGTGCATAGTTGTGTGAATTGCGCCAGAAACCATACCATCTGCTAAACCATTTAAAATCATTAAAGTACCATAGTAAGAAACATCTCTTGTTAAATCTTGAGCTGTGGTTTCTGTTAAACCTTTGTGTTTTCTTGCTTCGTATAAAGTTTTTGCAAAATTGTTATTATGAATAGAATCTTCTGGATTTAAT